>JALTUD010000503.1 GCA_027047735.1 Flavobacteriales bacterium
ATGAGTATTACTCAATCAGGAGTTTATAACGATACCTTAATCAATGCGGGTGGATGTGATAGCTTAGTAGAATATCATATTCATGTATTGCCGAGCATGAGCAATACCATTGAACAAACAGTTTGTTTAGGTGATTCTGTATTATTTGGTGGTGTTTACTATTACCAAGCAGGAACTTATACAGAGTCTTTGCAAAGTGTAAACGGTTGCGATAGTGTGGTAACTTTAGAATTAAATGTTCAATTGCCATTTGATACTTTGGTAAACGAAGCTATGTGCGACGGAAACAGTATTGTATTTGGCTCGCAAACAATTACACAAGCGGGTACTTATACTGAAACCTTCCAAAGTGTTTTAGGTTGTGATAGTACAGTAACAATGGTTGTAAACGTTGGTACTGCAACCGACACAATGGTGGTTGATGAAATTTGTAGCGGAGAATTGTACTATTTTGGTAGTCAAGTTTTGACTTCAACCGGAACATATACTGAGGTGTTTACTAATTCAACAGGTTGTGATAGTATTGTAACGTTAACGTTATCCGTAAAAGTGAATCCAATTGTTTCTATCACAGTAGTAGGAGGAGATTTAGTTTGTACAGAAGGCGATGCTTATCAATGGCTGTTAAACGGAGATACAATTCCGGGAGCAACCAATCAAACTTATACACCTACGGAAAATGGTGTTTATACGGTGATAATGACTGCTTTCAATGGTTGTAGCGGAAGTAATAACTATACCGTTCAAAATGTGTCGGTTGAAGAATTTAACGGAGGTATTGTTGCCGTTTCACCTAATCCTTCTAATGGAGTGTTTACATTATCGGCTTCGCAAGAAGTAGCATATGTTTTATACAATGTATTAGGAGAACAAGTTGCTTCATCTTCTGTGTTTTCTAAAGTTCATGCAATCAATGCAATGGAACAAGAGAATGGAATTTACATTCTGAAAATAACGAATAAAGAAGGTAAAACAGTTGTGAAACGATTGTTGAAACAATAATTAAATTACGATAGCAAACAAAAAAAACGGGGAGCAATTTGCTCCCCGTTTTTTTGCTTTTTATCTTATTTTTATCGTTTAAACTTTTCAAGTAAAAAAGGAAGTAAAGTCAAATCGGCAATCAAGGTGATAAAGAAAATGGCTGAAGAAACCAAGCCAAATACCTGAACAGGAATAAAATCACTTAACGCAAAGGTTATAAATCCTAAAATAAGCACCAAAGATGTAGCGACTATACCAAATCCTAAATCCGGTGTATTTTCTTTTAGTATAGATTTTCGATAGACGATATGAATGGTGTCGTCAACAATTAATCCTAAGCAGACAACCGAAATTACGGCTGAAAGAATATTTAAGTCCAAGTCAAACAGATAGAAAAGAACGACAATGGAAGAAAGCGGAATAAGGTTAACCAACAAACTAATAAATGTGATTCGTAATGATTGGGTAAAAACCAAAAAAGCGATAAAAATAAAGAGCAGAGAAAATAACACCGATTGAAATAATGATTTTGCTAATCCGCGGTCTATATCATTAATGAGTAAAGCCTTACTGAAAACGGAGTATTCAAAATTGTTTTTGTGTTCGTGAAGTATGCCGGTAATTTTTTGATAGGTTTCATCGAGTTTACTCAAATCTTTCAAGCGAATTTCAAAGCGGAAAGCACTCCCGTCTTTGTTTTTGTAAGGGTTGCGTTTATTTGAAATCTTAATAAAGTTTCCCAGAACCCCAAAGCGTTTTTTTAACGCATCGACTTCTGCAATTGATTTTACTGTACCGATGTTGTTAATTGACGCAAGTTCATCGTTGATTTGCAGAATCTCTTTTTTTATTGCTTTATTTTTTTGAGTCGTGGCATTCTCTCTTTTGATTAAAAGCAAAGTAATAGACAATTGAGAATCAAAATTGGATATAAATTCCTTTTTATTGACAAAAGACTCGGTATTTTCGGGCACAAAAGAATCAAAATCCGTATTGAATTTTAATTGCTTATGAAGGAATAAAGCCAAAACGGGAAAAATAATAAAAGCGTAAGCAAAGGACTTTTTGTTACGATCTAAAAAGGTCAGGAAATACACAAAAAAATGTTGCGGTAAAGCTCGTGGCGTTATATGACTGATGAGGTAAGGCGAACTTAAAAAAGTAATACCAAAAGAAACCATCACCGAAATAGAAATAATAATCCCGAAATCTCTGATGTTAGGAATGTCGCTAAGTAAAAAAGAACTGAAAGCAATGGAAGTGGTCAACGAAGTAAAAAACGAAGGCAATATATATTTTATGATACTTTCCTCCAAGCGATTGTCTTTTTCTTGCCGATTACTTTGGTAATATCCCGATAATAGATGTATAGCATCTGCTAAAGATAAAATAAGCACAACCGGAATACTTAGGGCGGTAATCAAATTTATATTGATGTGTAATATTGACAGTAATGAAAGCGTAGGAATAATGGAAAACAAAATAATAATCAAGGTGTAGATTAAGGCTTTTATATCTCTGAAAGCATAAAAAACAATCAAAGAAAAGAGAACAAGGATAACGAACGACAACAAGATAATATCGCGTTGTAAAGTTTTCGTAATAGCTTCTTCGATGTGAAAATGGCTCAGACTTTTGATTTTGTTAATGCCTTTGTATTCGCGTTTTACAATGTTGTTGAAACGTTGCAAATTAAAATTGTGCGTAGAATCTAATTTTAAAATAAATAAAAAGGAAGTTTTATCTTTTGCGATGAGGTTATCAACAACCGGTATTTCAGAGGCTTTTCTCAATGTGGAATCTATCGGGATATTGGTTTTAATTTCATTTCTAAACAAACGTTTGGATTGGTGCAAAGAATTTACGGAAGCTCCCTCAATACTTTCGGTTAGTTCATCTTCCAATTCTTTTATTCCCTCAAAAACATCTTTTGTACTTGCCGATGGATTAGGTTCGATTTTTAGTTCTACAAAGTCGCTGACATCAAAGTACGAGGCGATTTTTTTGCCCGACAGATAAAACGGATTAGTTTCTATTCCGAATCCGTCCATGGGTTGTTCTATTTCGGGTAGGCGTATGAAAGAAGCTAAAAAAAATTCCAATAGCAATACCCCCACAAAGAAATATTTTCGATGTTTTACAAGTTGATGAGCTATGATTTGTAATTGTTTCGACTTCAAAATTTGTAGTGTTTATTCATCGTCTAAGAAAACTAAATTCCATTTTATTTGCACTTATCTGATTCGCGTTAGGGATTGTATCCCTAACACGAGCAAAATAGACGGTTTAAAGCGTTTTTTGATTTCTTATACTTCTTCATAAAAATTTTCCATAGCTGGTGCTATGCAAAATTTTTATTCATCGTCTAAGAAACCAAAAATTCACTTTCTATCCGTCAATTTCGCTCGCGTTAGGGATAGAAGTGGCATCCTTTTGGTTTGTTGCATATATGCAAACCAAAAGATATAACGGATAGCCCGACCCCAAAACACAAAAAGCACGTATCCCGTAAGGGTATGTGCTTTTTGTGTTTTGGGGGAACGCCCAAATATTAAATATGCAACGGTTTTCCCATCCAAGCTCCTAAAGCAGCTTCTTTCACGCCTTCGCTATACGTCGGGTGAGGATGACAAATGCGTGCGATATCTTCTGCTGAGGCTCTGTATTCCATTGCTACGGCAGCTTCCATAATTAAATCGGCAGCACGCGGTGCTATCATATGTACGCCCAGAACTTCATCGGTTTTTTCGTCTGCTATGATTTTTATCACACCCATAATATCCATACTCGCTCTTGCTCGACCTAAGGCTTTTATCGGGAATTGTCCGACTTTATAAGCAACGCCGCTTTCTTTTACTTGTTCTTCGGTTTTTCCGACTGCAGCTACCTCCGGCCAAGTGTAAACCACGCCCGGAATTAAATCGTAGTTGATATGTGGTTTTTGACCAGCCAAGAGTTCGGCTACAAAAACGCCTTCTTCCTCGGCTTTATGAGCCAACATAGGTCCTTTTACCACGTCGCCAATTGCATAAATTCCTTCAACGTTGGTTTGTAAATGCTCGTTGGTTTCGATAACGCCTCGTTCATTTACTTTGATGCCGGCATTTTCCAAGCCAAGCCCTTTGGTATAAGGTTTCCTGCCTACGGCAACCAAGCAGTAATCTCCCTCAAAAGTTACCTCATCGCCTTTTTTGTTTTTCGCCACCACCGTAACCGAGTCGCCGTTGTTGGTTACCTTTTGTACGGCGTGATTAAAGTTGAATTTAAATCCCTCTTTTTTCAATACTTTTTGCAGTTCTTTCGACATTGTTTTGTCCATCGTAGGGATAATTGTTCCGGCAAATTCGACTACTGTAACTTGTGCCCCCAAACGAGCATAAACACTACCTAATTCCAAACCGATAACTCCACCGCCAATAACGATTAGATGCTTCGGAACTTCTTTCATCTCCAATGCTTCCGTAGAGGTGATAATCCTTTTCTTATCCGGTTCCATTCCCGGAAAATAATTCGGTTTAGACCCCGTAGCAATGATGATATTTTTGGTAGAAATTGTTTGTTCTCCCTCTTCGCCTGTAACTTTTACCGTGTTTTTATCCACAATAGAACCAACACCTTGATAAACATCTACTTTATTTTTGTTCATCAAATAGCTGACACCGTCGCTGTTTTGTTTGACCACATCGCGTTTACGTTCAATCATTGTAGCCAAATCAAAACTCAAATCTCCGGTAATAATTCCGTGTTTAGCAAACG
>JALTUD010000504.1 GCA_027047735.1 Flavobacteriales bacterium
GAAGATAAAGGAGGCTTGTATATGTTTGACCGAGATTTACAAACTATGGCACAAGATTTGGCAATAGACGGAAAATAAATTATCGCGATTATCAAACAGTTACTTATCATATTGTTTTTACTCATTGCCGGAGGCATGCTTAATGAAAGTTATGCTCAATACCGCGACCCTTCCGGTAAGAAAAAGAAAAAACATAAAAGACATAAAAAACCACTTTTTAAAAGAGGTAATCGAACTTTAAAACCGGGGGATAATCCTTTTGCAGGAAAACCTCAAAAGAAACGAAAGACGGACTTCAATGATAGTCCTTTTGCCACAAAAAAGAAGCAAAAAAATCATAATAAACGGAAAAAACGTAAAAAACACCAAGGAGAGGGAGAACAAAAAAGTCGCTATTCAAATAAGCGACCCAGAAAGAAGTTGGGCAAAAAAGAGAAACCACGTTATTAGAACATAAAAGACAATGAAAAAAGCATTAATTACAGGCGTAACCGGACAAGATGGAGCATATTTGGCTGAGTTTCTAATCAATAAAGGTTATGAAGTTCACGGAATTAAACGAAGAGCATCTTTATTTAATACGGACAGAGTTGACCACTTATACAAAGATTTGCATGAAAATGATGTTCGTTTTATTCTACATTACGGAGATTTGACCGATTCTACCAATTTAATCCGAATCATACAAGAAGTACAACCCGACGAAATTTATAATCTCGCTGCTCAATCTCACGTACAAGTTTCTTTCGATGTACCGGAATACACTGCTGATGCAGATGCCTTGGGTACGTTGCGTTTGTTGGAGGCAATAAGAATATTAGGATTAACGGAGAAAACTAAATTTTATCAAGCCTCTACTTCGGAATTGTACGGAAAAGTGCAAGAAGTTCCACAATCGGAAACTACACCTTTTTATCCGAGAAGTCCTTATGCTGTGGCTAAATTGTATGGCTTTTGGATAGTAAAAAATTACAGAGAAGCCTACAATATGTTTGCTTGTAACGGAATATTGTTTAACCACGAAAGCCCTATCAGGGGAGAAACTTTCGTTACTCGAAAAATAACAAGAGCAGTAGCCAAAATATCTTTAGGTTTACAAAAAAGATTATTTTTAGGAAATTTAGATGCACAAAGAGATTGGGGACATGCCAAAGACTATATCGAAGGAATGTGGCTAATGTTACAACAAGATACCCCGGATGATTATGTGTTGGCGACCGGTAAAACTTATACCGTACGTCATTTTGTCAATTTGGCTTTTAAGCGTGTTGGAATAGAATTAATTTGGGAAGGAACAGGAGTAGATGAAAAGGGGAAAAACAAAGAAACGGGAGAAATACTGGTTGAAGTTGACCCTAAATATTTTCGTCCGACTGAAGTAGATTTGTTAATCGGAGACCCGAGCAAAGCAAAAGAAAAATTAGGTTGGAAACACAAATATGATTTACCGGAATTAGTCAATGAAATGGTAGATGCAGATTTGAAAGGTTTCCAAAAAGATTTGTTCTTTAAACAACAGAACTTATAAACCGAATCTATGCTTTTGGTTCAGTTGCTCACAAAAAAGTCTGAATTTTATCAACAATTGTTGATGATCTTACTTTTTTGGGGATTTATTGTTTATAGTGTTTATACAGAACTAAACATTTCTTTTTACGGAATGTTAGGTTCTTTGATTTTGATAGGTGCTGTTGGGTTTTATCTCATTCGTTTCCAACTGAAAAATAGAGTAGGGGTGCGTCCTCAATTGATTTGGAATTTAAATAATAATCGTGTTCAAAAGAATATATTTTGGATAGGGATACCATTTTTGGTTCTTACGTTATTGACTCTATTTCATTTTTACATTGTCTATAAGAGCGGAACAAGTCTAGAACCTTTATATTGGGATTATGGAATAGGAGGTATTTTGGGATTAGCTTTGTATATCTTTCAATTTAAAACCCGAATGATAGGAATTTGTGATGAAGGAATTCTAACAGGCTATAAACTGGAACTAAAATTGATTACTTGGAATCATATTCAAGATGCTGTAATAAAAGATGATACTTTAACCATTACTTTCAAACAATTCTTTCCCATTTCATCCATGACAATTCATATCAATGATGAATTCGGGAAAAATTTCAAGACTTTATTAGAATATAAAGTCGGAAATATTTCTTAAACTTTTAGCACACTTACCCTGACTTTACTTGGATACTTACCACCGGGGTAAAAATCAAAATAGTCAAAATTAAGCCAAACATCGCCGTTTTTATCAATGTAATAATAAATAGGTTTTCCTTTTGCTTCTTTTTTGAAAAGCTCATTTTTGATGAGATAAGCTACAAGTTCTAAATCTTTTTTCGTACCTATTTTCACCTCAGGATATAAATGCCCCGTAACCGTGCTGTCCGGATTGGTTATAAGTGTTCTAACCAATTGTACTTCTCCTCCGATGGCTTTTATTAATCCAGCCATTACAATCGAGTAGTCATCGCAGTCTCCTTTTAATTTATCGTCCTCGTCTAATAGTTTGAGTGTATTACTTGATTTTACGTATAAATCTTCTCCATCGGGGTCATAAACATAGTTCCACCTTTTTCTGACCTCTTTAAAGATAGAAAGTTCTTGTGCTGTTTTTAGGGGCAAAATATTATCATATGCTTGAAAGTTTTTTATCGCCCAATTCGAAGCAACTTCGCGTGTTTTGGCACTGTTGTAGTCTATTGCGTAAACAATTAATGCTTCTCGACTGAACGGATCTTCTTTTTCGACGAATTGAAAAGGAATATCTTCTTCTTTTAGGTTGTAAATAAAGGCCTCATAATCGTGGTAAAGATTGGTGTATCCGTATTTGTCAAATAAGTCGCCTAATAGTAAGCCTAAAGCACCGGTAATAACCAATAAAACAACAATTTTAGAATAATGGAAAGTCAAAAAATGAAAAAGAATATAGGAGAACAGAAACACAACCCAATAGTCAATTCTTATCATCTTTTCGCCAATTTCCACAATCCAAGCGGGAGTGAAATTATGTGCAATAACAACCACCGGAACTGAAAGAAGCAGAGCGACCAAATCAATTGCTAAACTCTTGAGTGTTTGCTTAATTTTATGGTATAAAGAAAACTCCTTTCTGTTCTCCGGCATTGTGAATAATTATAATTTGAATAAACGTCCAAAGGCAAAACCAAGTCTAAAACCTCCGTTTTTCCAAGAGCTATTGGTATAAGGAATAAATTGAGATTCGTTAAATCCTGCTGAGTTGGATAGTAAAATTCTAAATACGTGTCCTCCGGTATTAAATTCTATTCCTAAGGTAAAAGGGTCATAAAAGGTTTGCCCTAAAAATTGTCGGTTGTGTGGATAATTTAAGTAATACTCCATGGTTATTCCCAACACTTTAGTAAGTTGGTAACGTCCGGCAAATCCGATACTATACATCGTATTTACGTCATTGTAAGCAACATAATTTCTATGTAGCACAGTAGGAGAGAGCTGAACGGAAAAACGCTCATTTATTTTTTTAGAAACTAATACTTGAAAAGTATAAGCCAAACGATGTTCCCACTTTTTAAATGATACGGGAGAGGTAGAATCGGTAGAGGCGTCCATAGTAGAGTAGGAGGTGTTTCCTAAAACTGATATGTTGAATGGGAAACCATCTTTTTCTTGTTGTTTGAGTTTATATTTTAAATAGCCATTTATTAAATCTTTATAAGGACCTGAACCTTTGGCTATAGATAGTCCGCCTAATAAATTATTGGTTAGTCCGTAATCAAAACCAAACGAAACATCAGTTGTGATGAAAGTGTTATTTAATTTATGGGTAAAATCTCCGAATTTGTGCCCGAAGAATAAATCTAATTCTTTTTTCCAAAGTGTTTCGGTGGAATGTCCATTCCCTATTCTCGTTGTGTTAAATGTATGGTAAACAGGTTCTTGTGAGTAATTTGTTAAAGCAATACTTAATATGAGTAGTAATGCAAAATTCCGTGGTTGTGAGAATATACTTGATTTCATTTTATTATTTATTTGTTTATTTATAAGGTTTCCTATTTCTAATAAAATTTGCATATGAACCATATAACGTTTTTTGTTTCTTTATATTTCTTTAAAAAATTATTTCTTTAGGCTATGCAATGATTTTTTCATCATCTAAAGAAACCAAAACTCATTTTCTATCCGCCAATTTCACTTGCGTTAGGGATTGGTATCCCTAACCTGTATAAAAAGAGCACCATAAAATGTTTTTATTTACTTTATACTTAGTAGAGGTTAATTACCGCTTGTTTATAAGTTAAAAATTAGTTCTTTTCATTTCACTCGTCGTTATTTTTGCGAACCATAGCTACGGCTATGCTTCTTATAAATGCCTAGATTGAAAAGAAAATAATCTAATTTCACTTTTATACACAAACTGTAAATAACCTCTTCAAAAAATATTTCCATAGCGGGTGCTATGCAAAGATTTTTTTCATCGTCTAAAGAAACTAAAACTCATTTTCTTATCACTCTTTTTACTGAGACCTACTAGGTTTTCAAAACCTACTAGGTCTGAAAAAGATTAGTCACGCGTTAGGGATTGGTATCCCTAACACAGTTAATCTAAGTACAATAAAATGTTTTTAGTATGCTTATACTTCTTCATATTTTATTTCCATAGCTGGTGCTATGCAAAGAAAATATTCATCGTCTAAGCATACTAAATTCCATTTTCTTTGCACTTACCTCAACTGCGTTAGGGATAGAAC
>JALTUD010000505.1 GCA_027047735.1 Flavobacteriales bacterium
TCGCAAACCGAAATCAGCCGACTCTTTTTCTTCGTTGTTATCAAAAGGTAAAACGACTAAAGAATTTACTCCTGCAATTACTGCCGACATTCCACTCGTCGTAGCTCTTAATAAATTATTGTATTTGTCTTTTAAGGAATAATAAAGATTAGAAGTCTTAGCATTTATTTTTATTTCAAATTCTTCAATATTTTCATCGTACTCATTAACAATCGTTGACCACAATGTTCTAAACGCTCTAATTTTAGCAATTTCCATAAAGTAAGACGTTCCGATTGAAAATGTAAATTCCATTGAATGCAGGATAGTTAATAAATCCTCACCGGCATTAAGTCGCTGAACTAAATACTCGTGCCCATGCGACAAAACACAAGCTATTTGCGTAGTAATATCAGCCCCCGCATCAGCATATATACTTCCGTCAATACCAAAGGTAACGAAATGTGGGATTTTACTTTTTACTGCTTGCAAAGCCAATACCGTTTCTTCTTGAAAATTCAATACTCCCGAAAGTGCCAACTCTCGAATGGGATCAAATAAAAAGCCTCCATAAATAGTATTTAAATCATACCCTTTAGACTCCAAAAAAGAAACATATTTTTCAATAATTCGGACTGCTTCCTTATCTCCAATACGTAGATAAACCTTAATAATATCAATTTGAATAGCATCAAAAATAGCATTAAAATCTACATCTTCAGGCAAGTTATAGAGTTCCAAAGCATTCACTCCTCCGGCTAAAGCCTTTAATAACTGTTGATTAATATCGTTGTCGGAAGCATCAAATTCTTGACGTATATCCCATGAATTATTGAACACCTTATTACCACGCGTATAAGGAAATTGAGCAGGATTTTCTTGTTCTATTTCAGTAGAAAACAGCACCGGATTAACACTCCCCAATTCCGATTGCCAAATTACAGTTTCAAAAGGTTTGCCCTTTAAATCCTGAATAATTTTCTGTTCCCACTCCTCTTGACTACTTTCTTTAAATTCACTAAATAAATTCATTGCCTAAATATCTGTTGCGTAAAGATACAAAAAACTATTTATAGAACAGAGTTAATGTTTATTTGGGCGTTCCCCTACAAGCAAAAAGTGCCTTTCTAATCGATTAGAAAGACACCTTTTGCTTGTAGGGTCGGGCTATCACTACTCACTCTTTTGGTTTGCATATATGCAACAAACCAAAAGGAGTTCAAACACGCCGTTCTATCCCTAACGTGTGTAAAAAG
>JALTUD010000506.1 GCA_027047735.1 Flavobacteriales bacterium
GGTTTGTTGCATATATGCAAACCAAAAGAGTGAGTAGTGATAGCCCGACCATTACGGCGTTGAAAAGCAGTGTAGTGCAACGAAACTGCTTTTTTATGCCGTAATGGGAACGCCCAAATTATTCTTCTTCCTCATCCAACAAATGTTCCTCTATCTTATCGACTATTCCTTCTTCTTTATTTTTCATTTTAATGGAATCTAACAGAACCTCGGTTACTTTTTCTCCTCGATTTAGAATGAGAGCAACGGTCATAATCACACTGGTTATCAATATCGTAAACAATAAGATACCTTGGTCAAATTGTGCTATGGTAAAATCTTCGGCAGAATTGTAAGATGCTAACACATCTCCATGCCCGTCAACGATTCCGTTGGGAATGGCAAAGAACAAAAGAACGGTTATTAAACCTCGCGGTGCTATCCAAAGCTCAGGAATTATGTCTTTTTGCAGAAAAAGTTTGAGAATAAGAAAACGGACGGCAAATAATATGGCTACGATTCCCAAACTTATCAACCCTAATTTCCAATTGATTAATGATGCTAAGGTTATGGTGATTCCGAAGATAACAAAAAAGAAAGTCCGAAGTACAAAAGCGGTTTCCAACGTGATGACGTGCAACTCGTGAAGAGAATGTTTTATTTGGCTTTTGTCTCCGAATTTTCTTAACACTCCACGGAAAAAAAGCGGGGTATTGTTAAGCACCAAACCAAAAAACAGGATTATCAACAAAGACGATAAATGAAATGATTTTCCAACAGCGTATAAGAGTAACAACACGGCAAACATTAGAAAATATTTGGCTTCCATCTTTAGCTTTTGAAATAGTATAACCAGCAAATAAGCCGCTATGACGGCAATTAAAACAGTAATCCCGATATTGGAACTAACATCGGTTATGACCTCTTTGGTTGAGGATACATGTGCATTTCCTTTTAAAAAGTAGAAGAACATTATTCCCATAATATCCGAAAAAGTACTTTCGTATATCATAAATTCTTTTTTCTTTTCGGGCAGAGAACTAACGCTTGGGATAATAATGGCACTACTCATAATGGAAAGTGGTACGGCGTAGAGTAACGCATTAAACAACGATACTTTCCAAAGAAAAACAAACAACTCTGCAATACCAAAAGAAGAGGCAACCAGAGCAATAAGAGCTACAAAAAAACTTTTTGCAATTAAGCCTGCTTTTTCCCTTTTCAGCTCCAAATCCAAGGCGGCTTCCAGCACGATAAAAATTAAACCTACGTTTCCGAGTACTTCCAAGGCGGTCATTATGCCTTGATCCTTTCCTTCCAAATCGGGTTTCCAAAAGCCGATTTGGATAATCACGCCCAAAACAATGAGCATAAGCACACTTGGAATATTGGTCTTTTTGGCAATTACATTAAAAATAAAACTTAAAATAATAATTGTCGATGCAGCTATGATGAGTGTATAGGGATTCATTTATTGTTTTACGTAAGTTTCTATATGTCTGATTTTTTTCGCATCATAAATATCGGCTATGGTAACCAATATACCGGTTTCTTCTACCTCTCCGAAATCGTTATTAATCGCTGTGTCAAAAGTTTTCATAGTAGGCGACAACTGCATATATTGATTAATAAGCGGTGGAATGTGTTCACCTCTTTCTTTTACAAATTGGTTCAATACTTTAAGCCCTTCGTTGAACGATAACCCCTGAACCGTTTGCACAAAATCTTCATCCCAATAATCGTCTATCGGGTGTATGGCTTTTACAAGGTTATCTTTATCCGGAAAAAAATGATGCATAAATGTGAGCACGGCGTTTCTCGCTTCTTTATTGTAAGAAGGGTACATAGTTACCTTGCCAAAGAAGTAAAGAATATGATCGTAATCTACCGAAATAGCTCCCAATCCGTCCCAAAGGTTATCCAACGAAAAAAGTCCTTTTCGAGGGTTGATATTGGGTTGATACATAGGTTGTACCCACGAACGCCCCAACTCTATGGTTGCAGGAAGATATTCCTCTACAAATTGTTGCGAAAAAGTAAAATAATGTTGGGTAGAAAGATGAGTATTCTCAAATTCATCAAAGATACTGCAATCAACAAATCGATATCCTCCGATAATCTCTTCATCCTCCGGCGAATAAATAATCAATTGTTGGTAGCATTTTTCGGCAGTATCGTGTTCATCCAAATCAATCGATTTTCCCGTACCACCTCCCGATGCAGCAAAAGTAAGTTCACGTAATCTTCCAATCTCTTTAACTACGTTCGGAGAGTTGTGATAATCTACAATGTAAATTTCATTTCCTCCCTTGTTTGTCTTCCGAACAAAACGCTTTCCATTCAATTCTTTCTTCAGTAAAGCCCTGTCAACAGGCTCTGCAATGTAATCTAATGCTCCCATAATTAGTTCTTTTTTTGTAATTCGTACACTTTTCCTTTTATCCATTGAGCCAATTCTTTGTTCGATTTTGTTGCATCCAAATCTTGAGGCAGAATCGGCTTACCTACAGTAATATTTATATTCGTCCCCATCCGTTTGAATTGCTCATTTACCAAGTAAAACATCTCAACGTTTGCTTTCACTCCAATCTTCTCTCTAAAGTTAGAAAGATTGTAAAAAAAATCAGATAAATGACCGCTAATAAACACAGGAACAATCGGATTTTGATGTTCTTTGGCTTTCAGTACAAACGTGCGTTTCCATTCCAAATCCTCTACAACACCATTTTTGCGACGACTCACCATACCCGCAGGAAAAATAAAAGTCGCTTGCTCCGAGGCAAATAAATTGTTAATATTCTCAAAAGATTCTTTACTGCTTTTCCCGTATTTATTAACCCCGACAAACAAATCTTTCATATTTTCGATATTCAATAAAACATCATTCACGATAAACTTCAAATCATCACGATACCCCGACAGAGCCGTAACCACCGCCAAGGCATCCAACCCTCCCAACGGATGATTAGCCACTAAGGTTACACGACCACTTTTCGGTATATTTTCAATCCCCTCAATCGCAACTTTCACATCAAATCGTTGAATAATCGCCTCACAAAACTCCGCATTTTTCAAGTCCCTGTAATCATACAAAATTTGATTCACATCCCTTTCATGCACAATTCTCTTAATGTAGCGAAGAAGAAAGCCAGGCATCCATTTATACAACCTTTCATTCTTACTCTTAATAACCTTATCTATATCAATAAATTTGGGAATATCCATGTCCATTAT
This sequence comes from Flavobacteriales bacterium, assembly GCA_027047735.1. Lineage (GTDB taxonomy): Bacteria > Bacteroidota > Bacteroidia > Flavobacteriales_D > Parvicellaceae > S010-51. The sequence continues at coordinate 3,214 of JALTUD010000506.1, forward strand.
TTTAAACAAAGGCATAAAAGTAATCATTTTTTTTAGGGCGTTCCCCTATTTTACCCAACAAGCATATCGCTCACGCGAAACGCTTGTTAGGTAAAATAGGGTCGGGCTATCCGCTATATCTTTTGCCCTCCAAAAGGAGGGAGGGCAAAAGGATGCCGCTCCTATCCCTAACGCAGAACAGGTGAGTGCAAAGAAAACGGAATTTAGTTTTCTTAGACGATGAAAAATTCTTTTGCATAGCCCCAGCTATGGAAAAGAATTTTGAAGAAGTATAAGAAAACTAAATTCCGTTTTATTGTGCTCAGATGTCCCGTGTTAGGGATACAATCCCTAACGCGAGCGAAATTGGCGGATAGAAAGTGATTTTTGGGTTTCTTAGACAATGAATAAAAATTTTGCATAGCCCCAACTATAAAAAGAAAACTTGTAGAAATACAAGAACACCAAAAACATTTTATTTTTCCTAATTAAAAACTATATTTGCCTATAAATCACTTTAATTATGAAAAGAATATTACTATTTACCTCCCTACACCTAACTCTTTTAGGTGTTCTTGCCCAAAACGTTGGGATTAACTCAACCGGAGCAGCCGCTGATCCATCAGCCGCTTTAGACGTAAAAAGTACTACTTCGGGGTTCTTACCTCCTCGAATGACAACAGCACAAAGAGATGCAATCCCTTCTCCTGCCGCAGGCTTAATGCTATACAACACCGATAAAACTTGCTTGCAGTTTTATGACGGAACAGCATGGTCAACATGCTTAACTTCTGCAAAAAACACTTTAATTTGTGGTTCAATAACCGTAAACGGAATTTATTATCAAGGCAAAGCTCTTGATGCCAGCAACACTATTTCCATCAATGTCAATATTGAAATACCCGGAGCATATTCCATTACCTCCAATACTGTTAATGGATATAGCTTTTCAGCCTCTGGTACTTTTACTACCACAGGAATACAAAGCGTAACCTTAACCGGCTCGGGAACACCTACCACAACCGGTGTTGATAACTTCACAATAACACTTGGAAGTTCTATCTTTACTTGTAATGTATCCATTCCTGTTTCCATTGTCAAAAAGAATTGTTTGGAATATTATAACGCAGGATACACAACCGATGGAATTTATCTAATCGACTCCGACGGAGCCGGGGCGAACGCTCCATACAACTGCTATTGCGACATGACAAATAACGGAGGAGGATGGACACTTGTATTTAATCACAATACAGCCGGAGGGTATTGGGCTAATGATACAGAGGCCGATTTCTTTAACGTTAATTCACCGGGGTTAACAACCAATAAATATTCAATCCTGAGAAAAATAAATGAATTAAAAAGTGCTACTGCCTATGAATTTAGAATCTATTATTCCCAATTCAACGTAACCAACCACTGGAAACAAACTTTTGACCCGCGCAGCGGAGGTTCACCAACAAACCCTGTAGCCGGATATGTACCAATAAGTATAGGTTCTACCGCTAACCTATGGGGAGGTTTAGAAAAAAGTAGTGCA
>JALTUD010000507.1 GCA_027047735.1 Flavobacteriales bacterium
TATGCTCAAAACAACAAACTTTAAGAATTTTTGAATCTTTCTTTTTTCCAATACTGTTGTTGTAAAATTTTGTAGTAACTCGTTACAACAAAAATTTTACGCCTAAGTCTTGAAAAAAATAAATTCTACACTCTCCTGTTCACGCTTACGGAACATCTATATACTTATGCACCTGCGTAGAAATACTCCAATGCGGATGTTCCTTCACATAATCAATTAACAGCGGTAGCAGTTGTTCTCTTTTACTCCATTCTACTTGCAAATAATGTTTTGCATCCTTTCGTAAAGTCTTCAAATGTTCCTCTGCCCAATCAAAATCACTTTTATTAAACACAATACATTTTATTTCATTCGCCTTCGCGTAATTTTCCGCCAAAGGTTTCTTAAATTTCTTCGGCGAAAAACACACCCAGTCTATTTCTCCGCTCAACGGATAAACACCCGAAGTTTCAATCGCAATATAACAATTTATATTTTTTAAAGCCTTTGTTAGTTCCGATAAATCATACATAGCAGGTTCCCCACCTGTAATGACCACAAAATCAGCTTTTGTTTTCCGTACTTCCTCCGCCAAAAAATCAACAGACAATTCCTCGTGTTCTTCAGCCTCCCAACTTTCTTTTACATCGCACCACACACAGCCGACATCACATCCCGCCAAACGAATAAAAAACGCCGGACGACCACTGTAAAAACCCTCTCCTTGAATGGAATAAAAACATTCCATAACCGGTAATTTATTCATCTTTCTTTTTTTTGTTTTTCTTCTTCTTTTTTTTCTTCTTTCCTTTCTCTGCTTCCTCTTCCGCTTTTCTTCTCGATAACATTTGGTTAAGCTCCGCCTCTTTTTCTTCGTCCTTAGCCGTGCCGAAACGGTCATACTCCACTACGATTAATTTAACTCCTTTATCATAAAGTACTTCTGCTTGTTTTTGTCCTTCATCCAAAAAGTATTGCCACAAACCGTCTTTTTTACCTTCAACAAACTTACCTTTTTCACTCAACTGTCCGTTCGGGTGAAAAGTTTCCCATACACCAACCGGTTTTCCGTTATTGTACTTCTCTTTGTAATACACTTGTCCGTCTTCATAATAAGCAACAGCTTCCCCGTCTAACTTACCATTGACATATTTCTTTTGAAACTTCACAACACTATCTTTCTCAGGAAAATATTTAATAAAATCTCCGTGAAATTCTCCGTTTTTATAGTTGACTACTTTTTTTATCTTGCC
>JALTUD010000508.1 GCA_027047735.1 Flavobacteriales bacterium
TGGCATGGGCTATAACAATTCACAAATCGCAAGGAATGACCTTGGATGAAGCTGAAATTGATTTAAGACGAACGTTTGAACCGGGGCAAGGTTATGTTGCTCTATCCAGACTGAAACAGTTTGATTCACTTAGCTTGTTGGGATACAATGCTACCGCTCTGCAAGTGGATAGACTTGCCCTTAAAGCCGATAAGCGGTTTAGGGAACTTTCTGAAGAAGTGGAAAAGGAAGAGTAGCTACTTACCTAACTATCAACTTCTTCTTTATCCCTCCTACTTCAACCAAATAAATTCCGGGTTTCAAATTGAAATTGACTCTATCGGTAGTCACTTGCTTACTTGTAATTAAGCGACCGTGTATATCAAAGACAGAAACAATACTCCCTGTTTGCGCTTGTACAAAAACACTTTCAACAGTAGGATTAGGATAGATATTAAAATCAGTTTGTACATTCTCATTTACACCGACAGGATCATTGATAACCAAACGAATATTATCCAGTTCCAACACAAAACCATCATTTGCAAAATGTCTGAACGCAAGATGTACGCTTTGGTTTTGTAAATTATAATCATCTAAATTAACCGTATAAGTCGTCCAATACGGCGAAACTGCTTCTCGATGAAAAACAGCAGGATTTGATGTAAAATCAGCAACGGTTACTCCTCCGGTTGAAAATAAGACCTCAAACCCATCGGGATTAGAGGCATCTCTCGATTTTAAATCGAATGACAGGTAATTTCCGTAAGCACCTAAAACAACTGCGGGAGAAATCAAATAATCATCAGCCGTTCCCGGTGTTTCAAACCAAGAGGTGGCTACTAAAACAGAATCTCCTGTTCCCGTAGAATCATCATCTTCTACCACATTCCAAGCCTGAGTAAATGAACTAACGGCAGAAGCAGGCGTTAACCCATCGTTATCTATCAATTGCCAACCTGTAGGTAAACCATTATTAAAATCGGTAAACAATACGGGGACTTGACTTTTTGCAGAGATATAAAACACACTACTCAATACTGCTAAAATCCACTTTAATTTCATATTCTTTGTTGTCATATACAATTTAGTCTTGCAAAGTTAGTTTTTTATTTCAATTTGAAGTTACAGAAACTCAACAGGTTCATTAACCGACATAAATCATCAATAAGTTTGATAAAAATCAATTGTCTATTCCCCTTTATTCATTATCTTTGGGTAAATTATTAACCAATTTATAACAAACAAATAGATATTATGGCATTAGCTGAAATTACACAAGGAGAAATTAAAATTAAATTTGAAAAACCCGTAAAAGGTAAAGTTTCATTAAAAGAATTGGGATTAACAGAAGATTCTATTACATTGGAAAACGGTTTACTTCGCTTGGTTTTTGATATGGAAGGAATTGGAGAACACCATTATTTTCAAGTTCCTACTATCACAATCGCCTACAAAGAAGAAGTTGGAGAAACACACTGGCAAGTTGATTTTAACGAACAAACTATTTTAGATAAAACCGATCACCACGGACATTCTACGGTTATATTATTAGATAGAAAAAAAATAGCTGAATTGGAACACCACCACAAAAACCAATTAGTGATTCATGCAGAATTTCCACAAGCTGTTCACGTTTTAGCAAGTGAATCCTTTGTTCATCTTTTTAATTAATTAACACAACATAACCAACTGATAACAAGTATAATATCAGTTGGTTGTTTTTTTTTTACAAAAATAGACTTTTAAAATTACCAATGTTCACAAAAGAAGACTTTCTGTCGATGCGAACCAAACAAGACGTCATCGACCTAGCCCCGAAAAGAAATGTAAAAATCAATAAAGTTCTCAATAAGTTGGCTTACGAAGATGAACTCAGAAAATTACAAATAGAACTGGTAAATTTGCAAAATTGGATTTCAAAGAACAAACTACGAGTAGCTGTCATTTTTGAAGGTAGAGATGCAGCAGGAAAAGGTGGATCAATTCGCCGTTTTACCGAACACCTGAATCCGCGTTCCATGCGTGTGGTTGCTCTAGCCAAACCAACAGAGGTAGAACAAGGTCAATGGTATTTTAGAAGATACATAAAAGAATTGCCCAACCCCGGAGAAATTGTCTTTTTTGACCGCAGTTGGTACAATAGAGCAGTTGTTGAACCGGTTATGGGATTTTGCACCAAAGAACAATACAATCAATACATGGTACAAGTACCTGAATTTGAACATATGCTCTACGAAGACGGCGTAATCATTATCAAATTTTGGTTCTCTATTTCCAAAGACGAACAAAAAAAACGTTTTGAAAGTCGATTAAAAAACCCATTAAAACGCTGGAAATTTAGTCCGGTTGACCAAAAAGGACAAGAATTATGGGACGAATACACTTTCTACAAAGAACAAATGTTCAGCAAAACGCATACCTCTTACAGTCCTTGGATTATCGTTAAAACCAACGATAAAAAAACAGCTCGTTTAGAAAGCATTCGCTACGTTTTATCTCAGTTTGATTATGAAGGTAAAAATGAAGCACAAACCACACTCCTACCCGACCCGAATGTTATCAACAGATACCACCGAAACATCAAACAAATCGATAACTAATCCGTACCATTACCATGACTGAAGAAAATAAAGCAACTATCGAATTAACAGACGAAGATGTTAAAACCCTTAATTCAAAATCAGGATTAAAACGCTTAATTTCCTACGATCCTTTAGACTTAAAAAAAACAATACGATACGTCAATTACGAAAAATATCTTGAAAAACTGCAAGAAGAACTCATTCAAGTGCAAAATGGGGTCATTAACGAAAATAAAAAAATTGTCATCATTTTCGAAGGACGTGATGCAGCCGGTAAAGGTGGAGCAATTCGTAGAATTACAGAACATCTCAATCCACGACATTTCAACATTGTAGCCCTACCAAAACCCGATGAAGTAGAGAAAGGACAATGGTACTTTCAACGTTATGTAAACCAATTACCAAAAGAAGGAGAGATTGTGTTTTTTGACCGAAGTTGGTATAACCGGGCAGTAGTAGAACCCGTAAATGGTTTTTGCACAGAAGAAGAATATCAAATATTCATGGAGCAAGTCAACCCTTTCGAAAAAATGATTACACAATCCAATATCATTCTAATCAAATTCTACTTCTCAATCTCAAAAGAAGAACAAGCAAAACGCTTTGCCGAAATTAAAAATGACCCGCTGAAAAAATGGAAAATAACGCCCGTTGACGAAAACGCACAAGCTCTCTGGGACGAATATACCAAGTACAAAAAAGCGATGCAAAAAAAGACGAACACCAAATATGCACCGTGGAAAATCATAAAAGCAAACAAAAAAACCAAAGCTCGAATAAACGCAATAGAACATATTTTAAGCACCGTCCCCTACGATAACAAAAACCAAGAACTAATACAAAATTTCGGACAAATCGTCTGATTTTTAAAAGTTAATAATTTGGGCGTTCCCCTCATTTGCAAAACAAACAGATCGCTCCCGCGAAACGTTTGTTTTGCAAATGAGGGTCGGGCTATCCGCTATATCTTTTGCCCTCCAAAAGGAGGGAGGGCAAAAGGATGCCGCTTCTATCCCTAACGCGTGTTGAATGAAGTGCAAGAAAGTGAATTTTAGCTTCTTTATACAATGAAGAAAATATTTGCATAGCCGAGCTATGGAAATATTTTATGAAGCAGGATAAAGGAAATAAAAACACTTTATGTACTTCTATTCAGCACGTGTTAGGGATAAGTCCCTAACGTGTGTAAAAAGAGCGGTAAGAAAGTGAATTTTAGTTTCTTTAGATGATGAAAAAAAATACTCACACAACTATTATCAAAAAACAAACACAAAAATCCGATAAAAGGTCAAAAATAATTCAGGTTTTTAGTATATTGTGCTAAAATTTAAAACTACAAACCACTATGAGTAACTACCACATTAAAGCACTAGACGAATACTACAACGTTTACCGTAAATCAGTTGAAAATCCTGAATTATTTTGGGAAGAAGTCGCCGAAGAACATTTTGTTTGGCAAAAAAAATGGAACAACGTATTGGAATGGGATTTTGAAAAACCCGAAGTAAAATGGTTTCAAGGAGCAAAACTAAACATTACCGAAAACTGTATCGATAGACATTTGCTTACAAGAGCCGATAAAACCGCTATCATATTTGAACCCAACAATCCTAAAGAAGAGGCTCAACATATCTCATACAAAGAACTCTACGAACGCGTAAATAAACTTGCCAATGTACTAAAAAACAAAGGAATAGAAAAAGGAGATAGAGTCTGCATCTACTTGCCTATGATTCCAGAATTGGCAATATCTTTATTGGCATGTGCCAGAATCGGAGCAGTGCACTCCGTTGTTTTTGCAGGTTTTTCATCACAAGCCCTTGCTACAAGAATAAACGACAGCTCTTGTAAATTGGTAATCACTTCCGATGGTTCTTACCGTGGAGCAAAAACCATTGATTTAAAAGGAATTGTGGACGAAGCACTTATATCCTGCCCTACTGTTTCCAATGTTTTGGTTATCAATCGTATCGGTACTGCTATTAATATGAAAAAAGACAGAGACGAATGGTTAGCTCCTCTTCTCGATAATGCATCAAACGTTTGTCCTGCGGAAACAATGGATGCAGAAGACCCGCTCTTCATTCTGTACACTTCCGGTTCTACGGGGATGCCTAAAGGAATGGTACATACAACGGCCGGCTATATGGTAGGCACAG
>JALTUD010000509.1 GCA_027047735.1 Flavobacteriales bacterium
GATGACGCTAAAAAATTATATTCTGGATTTGATTTATCGCATCCTTTGACTTCTGTTTCGATGACGATAAATGGTCCTGCTCCGATGATGTTGGGATTTTTCATGAATGCTGCTATTGACCAAAATTGTGAGAAATACATTCGCGAACATGGTTTAGAGGAAGAAGTAGAGGCTAAAATAGAAGCTTTCTATAAAGAAAAAGGAACACAAAGACCACGTTACCAAGGTGAATTACCAGAGGGAAATGATGGTTTGGGATTGATGCTATTGGGAATTACCGGAGACAAAGTACTACCTAAAGAAGTGTATGAAAAAATAAAGGCAGAAACACTTACAAAAGTAAGAGGAACAGTACAAGCTGATATTTTAAAAGAAGATCAAGCTCAAAATACTTGTATTTTCTCTACGGAGTTTGCTCTGCGGTTAATGGGAGATGTTCAAGAATATTTTATTGAACACGGTGTTCGTAATTTTTATTCGGTATCTATTTCCGGTTATCATATAGCCGAAGCAGGTGCTAATCCTATAACACAATTAGCATTGACTTTGGCCAATGGCTTTACTTATGTGGAGTATTATCTAAGCCGTGGAATGGATATTAATAAATTCGGGCCTAATTTATCTTTTTTCTTTTCCAACGGAATTGATGCTGAATATGCAGTTATTGGTCGCGTAGCTCGTAAGATTTGGAGCAAGGCTTTAAAACATAAATACGGAGCAAGTGCCAGAGCTCAAATGTTGAAATATCATATCCAAACCAGTGGTCGTTCTTTACATGCTCAAGAAATTGACTTTAATGATATTAGAACAACTTTACAAGCTCTATATGCCATTTACGATAATTGTAACTCTTTACATACCAACGCTTATGATGAGGCAATTACAACGCCTACGGAAGAATCTGTTCGTAGAGCTATGGCAATTCAATTGATTATCAATAAGGAATTAGGATTGGCGAAAAATGAAAACCCGATACAAGGTTCGTTTATTATTGAAGAACTTACGGATTTAGTAGAGGAGGTTGTATTGGCTGAATTTGACAGAATCACCGAAAGAGGAGGCGTGCTGGGAGCTATGGAAACAATGTATCAACGTTCTAAAATACAAGAGGAAAGCTTGTATTATGAAACGTTAAAACACACAGGGGAGTTTCCAATTATTGGTGTTAATACTTTTTTGAGTTCAAAAGGTTCGCCTACTATTTTGCCCAAAGAAGTAGTCAGAGCTACCGAAGAAGAAAAGCAATATCAAATTAAAATGTTGAGAGAATTGCATAAAACTTTCGAAGATATAGTACCTAACCAAATTGAAAAAATACAAGAAACAGCTATTCAAAATAAAAACATATTCAATGTTTTAATGGAGGCAACTAAATATTGTTCTTTGGGACAAATTACCAACGCTTTGTTTGAAGTAGGAGGACAGTATAGAAGAAATATGTAATGGTTAATCAATATAACTCCATTTAAACATTGAAATAATATAATGTTTTATAACCATTTGAATAATACGATTAATGGCATACATAAAAGCCCAAAATACAATGTATTTTGGGCTTTTATCTTTTTAAAATTTTACAAAAAGTATTCAATCAAACTAGAAAGAAGGACAAGAAATCGTTCTAAATTTAGGTTTCTTAGGACGGCATTTGAAATTGATTCCCATTGAAAGTTCATGAGAACCACCCGAAGCTAAAGATAATTTTGAAACAGTAACATCGTATGAGTAACCGATTTTGAAATAATCTGTTTCGATACCTACCGAAGTAATAAAGGCATCTTGATTTCTATACCAAATTCCGGCTGTTAAAGGTCCTTTTTTGATATAAACCCCCATATTTAACTGGGTAAAAGTTCCCTGTTGTCTGAATAAAATATTAGGCGATACAGAAGCATCCGAAGCCTTGTATTTACCGCCACTTCCAATTGGAATAATAGCCCCTGCGTGACCTGTGAATTTCATCGGTAATTTACTTCCACTGTTACCAATCAAAGATTCATTAGGTTCTGTTAAATGATCAGCAGCAAAACCAAAAAAGAAATGCTCGGTATATCCAATAGCTCCGGCAGAGAAATCAATTCCGGTTACCGGTCCATTTCTTCGCACATCATTTGTTTGATAAACAAACCCCCTTCTTCTGTCAATCATATCTCCAAATGTTAACTTATTCCAATCTATTGATTTTTGAAAAAACGTTGCCTCTAGTCCTACGTTAACCGAAAATTTTCTCGTAACACGCTGATTATAAGCATACATACCACTCACACGAGTTGTTTTCAATGTATTTGCAGCCTTATCAGTCAATACTAAAAGTCCCAAACCACCGGACATACTTTGTACCATTTGGTCATAAGAAGCACTATTCGTAACAAAACTACCGGATAAATTCGCCCACTGATTTCTACTGTTTAATGAAATCCGAGGACATACCTTTGATCCCGCAAAAGCAGGGTTAAGGTACAAAGGATTTGAGTAAAACTGAGTAAATTCAGGATCTTGACCAAAACTAATTTTACTCATTCCCAACAGTACCGTTAAGGTAACTATTGCCAATACTATGTTATTATATATTCTCATACTTTAAAAGTATTTATTTCTTTTTCCAATTACCTGAACGTATCAAATATCGTAACGATACCTCATGCGTTCCATAAAAACGATTTTCTGCAAATGATTTTGCATAACTAAATCCGTAAATCAAACGAAGTCTTTTTCCTTGTGTTCCTACATTTATTTTGTAGTTATCCGAAAAAGTTCCGCCCATCCCGGCTATTAAACTCCTATACTTCACCGTCGTACCAAGCCACAAAACACTCCCGGTTTCATAGGAAATAAAGTTAATTTGCGGTGAAACAACTAATGGTGAAAACGGACTACGTCTGTAATCAGTCCCCAATTGTATTGCGAATTTAACAGGATTTATATATTCTGCAAACTGTTTTGCATTATTATTTAAGTTTTTACCGGTAAAAATTTTATTTATTGACAAACCACCGTAGAAAAATTTCCCATCATACCAAAAAGCGGATGAAAGTTGATTACGTCTGTATGAATCTTTTATTTGACTAAACAAAAGTGAAGACATTAAAACACCTTGGGTTATTTCCGTTTTGTTTTCTACATTCGAAGTTGCCGTTTTTGCATCTACTTGTTCATATTCATATTTTAGTGCTACACTAAACGAGCGTTCTGCACCCAAATCAATTCTTTGAGAATAAATTGCTCCGATTTTCAGCCAATTTGTATTTGAAGTAACGAATTGATTGTAAGAACTTATCAAACCTATTCCTGCATTTATTTTTTCTAAATAAGTATCATAAGTAACCATCGTTGACGTAAAAGAATTTCTTGAATTACTCCAACGGTTTAAATAATTACTTTTTATACGGTGCATTTCCAATCCGCCGGCTAAAGCAAAATTAACATTTAACGGATTATTATTAGTTAAAACAAGGACAGGATCGTGCGTATTGTGTAAAGCCAATTCCTGATGCATTAAACGAGTAATTTTACTACGCAAAGTATTACGTCTGTTACTTCTCTTTTTAGACGTTATATGAATGGTATAAACATCCCAATCTATTTCACTGCCATCTCTTTCATCACCTTCAATTTTATCCGATTTCTCTCTATTTTTTATACTTCCTCTCTTATTCTTTAACTCCTTTGTGCGATTTCTTTTTACTATTCTTTTTTTGCGTTCAAATTCTAAATAACTGAATTTATTGTTTTGCCTCAAATCAGAATTACGATTAAAAACAAAAGGTGCTATCTCATTGTTTTCGGTTGGGTAATCAATCTTTCCAAAAGTTCTTTTAGTATCGAAAAAAGCTAATTCTTTATATGGATGTTTCTTTTTATCTTCACGAATACTATTCTTTTCAGTACTCCTTGACTTAAAAGACTTGTTCTTTCCTCCGGAAGAGAAAAGTCTTTTATCCTTATTCGTTGTAGGTAAAGATGGAATTGATGACGAAAAAAGTACAGATGATTTTGTTTTTAAAGAATTTGTATAAATACTCTGTTTAGTTTGTTTCGAGCTTAATTTATTTCCCCCGTAAAAACTGTTATTTTTCAGCGTGGTATTTTCTTGCTTTTTAGTACCGGACTGCTCTTTTCTATCTCCCGACCCTACATAAGTAACTTCTTTTTTCTCATTTTGTTTAAACTCTTGAGTAGTTGCAACAGTAAGTTCTATATTGTCCTGTTCATTAACCGTTACGAAATAAATTCCACTCCCCAACAGCAATAAAAAAAGCGAAGCAACTAACCAATACTCCGATGCAAACTCTTTCTTATATAAACTTTTAGGAGCTTCATAAGAAGGAATATCAATATCCGTATTCAAACTATCTTGCCACGTATCAAAATCTACTTCAAATTCAGGGTTTTGACTCAAAAACAACTCGACCTCTACCTCCTCATGAGGCGAAAGATTCCCTTCAAAATAATCGAAGAGCCATTTGTCGATATTGAATTTATTGATAATCATACCACCAAAACCGAAAGGTCTTTTAAATACGTTTTAATTTTTTTACGAGCTCTAAATAAATACACCTTTACCTGCGATTCCGATAAATTTAAAATCTCCCCGATTTCTTTATAATTATACCCTTCAGAATCTCGCAACAATAAAATAGAACGTTGTAAATCAGGAAGAGTATTTAAGGCAACATCAATCAAATCTTTCAATTCATATCGACTCCCTCCGAAGGTAGTGTC
>JALTUD010000510.1 GCA_027047735.1 Flavobacteriales bacterium
TAATAATCCCTAACACGAAGAAAAAAGCTGTTACAAAAATTACAGACAACAAGGAAAAAAATAATTAAGTTTGTACCACCATAAGAAAAGACTATGAAAGAAAAATTATACAGTTCACTTCACTTCAAATGTCCACGATGCTTAGAGGGCGACTTCTTTGAATGCAACAACCCTTATAACCTAAAAAAAGCAGGCGAAGTAAAGAAAGAATGTCCAAGTTGCGGACTAAAATATTCCCCCGAACCCGGCTTTTACTACGGAGCAATGTACGTTTCCTATGCCTTTGGTATAGCTATGTTTGTAACCGTATGGGTAGCTCTCTCAGTACTCTATCCAAATTACAGCCCTGTGTTATTAATTTCTTTACTTTTTATTTCTTTAATCGGATTAGGTCCTTATCTTTATGCTTTATCCAAGATAGTTTGGGCAAATATGTTCTTCTCTTACGATGAAGAATATGCCCGAAAAGCAAAAGAAAAAAAGCATGGTACCACAGAAACTAAAAGATAATTACGGATTTTTATTTGAAGAAGAATTAATAGAAGAAATAGCCGAAGTAGGCTTTTACCAATGTATGAAACGAGGAGAAAAACTCCTTGAATATGGTAGTTACATCAAAAACATGCCTCTTTTGTTGGAAGGCTCTATTAAAATTGTACGCGAAGACGAAGACGGAGGAGAATTACTATTATACTTTATAGAACGTGGCGACACATGTGCTTTTTCACTAACCTGTTGCATGGGAAATAAAAAAAGTGAAATTAAAGCCGTAGTAGTGGAAGATGCAGAACTGATTCTGATTCCGGTAGCTAAAATGGAAGAGTGGCTCTGTAAATACCAAACATGGAAAAACTTTGTTTTTGAAAGCTACAATATACGCTTGGAAGAAATGCTAATGACCATTGACACATTAGCCTTCATGAAAATGGACGAGCGGCTATATAAATTCCTAACCGACAAAGTAAAACTTATCGGCTCAACCACCATTACCAATACACATCAAGAAATAGCGTACAACTTACATACGTCAAGAGTAGTCGTTTCTCGCTTATTAAAAAAGTTAGAAAAAGAAGGTAAAATAAAACTCTTCAGAAATAAAATAGAAGTCTTAGAGTTTTAAATACAAACAGCTCATAAAACCCTAAAAAATGAAACTAGTATCCATCCTATTTCTTTCTCTCTTCTATTATAGTCACTTCTATTCTGCTACCTATTACGTTGCTAAAACAGGCGACGACAATAACACAGGGACAATTAGTTCACCGTGGCTAACGATACAAAAAGGAGTCGATGTTGCCGTTGCCGGCGACACGGTATTTGTTAAAGAAGGAACATACAATGAGCGAGTGCTCTTCTCTCATTCGGGAACTGCAACAAACAAAATCGTCTTCACCAACTTTTTAAACGATATTGTCGTGATAGACGGCAACGGAATTTCGTGGGGAGCTTCATGGAACGGATTAGTCGATTTGTCTGATGTAAACTACATTGAATGGGATGGCTTTTCGGTTCAAAACGCTGATTACACAGGTGTTTGGATAGAAAACGCATCACATATTACCGTTAAAAATTGTAAAACTTACAATACCTATTCAAGCGGTATAGGCGTATGGAACAGTTCTAACATTAGCATTCAGAACAACGAAGTGGAATTAGCCTGTAATGACGGCGAACAAGAATGCATAACAATTTCACAATCTTCATTTTGTAATGTTTTCGACAACGAAATACATCACAACGGGCAAGGAACAAACGGAGGCGAAGGTATAGATGCTAAACAAGGTTCACACGATGTAAATATCTACCAAAATAACGTCCATCACCTAAATAACCGACTGGGTATTTATGCAGACGCTTGGGATATGCACACCTATAATATTAACATCTACAATAACAAAGTGCACCATTGCTCCGAAAGCGGAATTGCAATAGCCTCCGAAAACGGGGGACTAATTGAAAATGTAAAAGTTTACAACAATATTATTTACACCAATAAATACGGAGGAATAGAAATTGGTGCGTGGAGCGATATTGGTTTTCAAGGAACAAAGCCTATTTCAAATGTAAAAATAATAAATAACACTTGCTTTAACAATGGTAATTATGCCGGCGGTTGGGGCTTTGGAATATCTATAGACAATCCCGATGCTTCGAGTATTCTCATTCAAAACAATATATGCAGTGATAATAGTGCCCAACTTTCCATACAACAAATGAACGGAAGTGCTACCATAGAAAATAATTTGATTTATGGTAACAATACCGCATCAGGAACTGTAAGCGGGAATAACGCTGTTTTTCAAAACCCTCAATTTGTTGATATTTCCGCAGATGATTTTCATCTTCAAAACGGTTCACCCGCAATAGATAACGGAGCGGTTTTAGGTTCACCAATTTTTGACTTTGAAAACAACACCAGACCCTTTGGAACTTCGGTAGATATAGGAGCTTACGAATACTCAACGCCGACTAATATACCTTTATTATCCGGCGATTATGTGCAAATATATCCTAATCCCGCAAAGGATTGGTTACAAATTTCAGTAGAAATACCAATAAAAAAAATAGCAATATACAACGCTGTTGGAGAACTGATACAAATCGTAAAAACAAATAGTAACCAACAAATAATTATCCATACACAAGACTGGAAAAGCGGTCTGTATTTTATCAAAGGAACAAATCTAAAGGGTAATAAATTTGTAAAAAAGTTTATCATAGGTGACTAATAGCTATCCTCAAATCCGTAAGTAATTTCGTTATGAAAAACGATTATCTGACTTAATTGTATTAAGGTCAATAATCTTTTGATTTATCCATCCGTTTCTTTTCGTACTATATACATCGAATTTGGGAATATAGGGCTTGATATCTAACAATGGAGTTTCATCCAGCATATCTACGTTCTTAACAAACAATATATTTTCATTGATGTCAATTAATTCCACAACAGATAACCCAATATTATTAGGTCTTTTAGGAGCTCTTGTTGAAAAAACACCTCTTTTAGTTTCATCCAAAAAAGGTTTAGTTTTTAAATTAAAACCAAAAGATTTGTCAAAATAATAGATTAGGATAATATGAGAAAATCCAATTAAATCATCAAGTCCTTTTTCTAAATTTTTATCGAGTATAATTTTTCCTTTTACATCCTTAGCTCCCTTAGGCTGTATAGGCATATTTTCTTTACTTTTGTAAGGAGTATAAATTGTCCCTATTGATTTAAAAATTATTTTCATTTGAACGTTGTTTATATGAATGAATAAAGAAATCACTTACGAAGTAATAGCCCTTTGATTATCAAAAACTGCCCCAAAATATAAAAAAGCATTATTGCAACATCGGCAAAAAGAAGTTCTTGATGAAAAATAAATTTATCAATCCCAATGATAGAATCAGAAATAATGAAAAGCAAAGCCCCCGTAAAAGAGTATTTAAAACTATTAGATTGAACAAAAGGTTTCTGAAGTATAGCGGTAATCCCCATCAATGAAACAATAGAACCATAAATAATAACAGGTATCTTATAATCTCCCAAATGTGGATATAAAGCAAAGAATAGAATTAACGAAGCTATTGAAAATAAACTAACGACAAGCAGCAAAAAGAACTTGTTAACCTCTTTAATTCGGATGTTTTTAGAAAAAGTAAAAATATAGGCTACTTGAGCATAAAGAAAAGATGACAACCCGAACATAAAAAACAATTCACTATCTTTTGGCAAAAGAAACACATCTCCTAAAAAAGAAAAAATAAGAGCCGAAACAATACTCAATTTAGGATTGATATTTTGTCGTTTGCTTTGCCATAAATACCAAAAAAGTAACATCGGCATCAATAAAGGTTTACTTAACCATATTAAAACCGGTTGTTCAATCGCCTCACCAACAAGATTGATTAAAGCAATTATCGCATAAACTATGAGTATATAATCTTTATTTTTCATCCAATGTAACAAAAGTACAGAAATATTTTCGGCTTATTGTATTAGTTTCATCAAGTTCTCCTTATCTTTGTTTTAGAATTAATCTAAATAGAGGTGTTCATCACTTCTTTTCAATAAATGATAGGTGAAATGGGATTGTTTTCAAAGAAAAAAGAAAAAGAAGAGGAAAAAGTTCAAGAAGATACTTTACCGAAAGATTTAGCTTTAGCCAAAAAGACCATCGAGAAGAAAGTCATCAATATGTTAAAGACAATTCAAGATCCGGAAATTCCCGTTGATATTTTTGAGTTGGGCTTAGTCTATGAAATTAAAATAGATGATGATTTCAATGTAACCATAGAGATGACTTTGACCTCTCCAAATTGTCCGGTTGCCGAGTCTATGCCCAACGAAGTAAAAGAAAAAGTAGGATATGTATTTGGCGTTAATTCCGTTGAAGTAAACATCGTTTTCGATCCGCCATGGTCGCATGATTTTATGAGCGAAGAAGCAAAACTGGAATTAGGTTTTTTATAAATTTATGGAAGAAATTGTAAATAGAGTTGCCAAAAGTGGTCTGATCAACTTCAATCTCGAAGATTTTTATATAAAGGGAGAACGTATAGTTTTTGACCTTGCTCCTTATTTATGGAACGGTTTAGTTCTAAAAGAAAAAGAGTTCAGGAAAGCCATGCAAGAAATGGATTGGAGCATCTATAAAGATGCTTGCGTTGCAGTCAACTCATCCGCAGACGCCATAATTCCCGTTTGGGCATATATGTTGG
>JALTUD010000511.1 GCA_027047735.1 Flavobacteriales bacterium
TGTACCTACCACGCATCGGTTTAAAGTTACCTAAGAAACAACCGCTAGCATTTCTAATATAAGGACCGCCCCAAGGATAAGGACTTCCGTCTAAACCACCTCTAGCAGCGTATTCCCATTCGGCTTCAGTTGGTAATCTAAAATCTTGAACATATGACTCCCAATTCGCAGAACGATAAGAGTTCATTAATTGAGTTCTCCATACACTGAAAGCATTAGCTTGTTGCCATGTTACACCAACAACCGGATAACCATCGTAAGCCGGATGCCAAAAATACATATTCGTCATTGGTTCATTGTAGCTGTAAGTAAAATCTCTTACCCAACATAAAGTATCGGGATATACATTGATAATTTCGTGGATAATAAATCTAGAACGATCTTCGTGACCTCTTATGGCGTTATTTTGTCCTTTACTGTTTCGGTAACCTAAGTCTAAATCCTGACCTCTTTTAATTCCCGGTTCATAAGGGAAAGGCATATCGGGATTATTCATTTTCTTACGGTGATCAGGGTCGTCTTCATACTCTGAATTAGACAACTTTTTCACCATTGGGCGACCTTTTACGGCTGCTTCTTGCAAATCAATCCAATAATACTCGAACATTAATTTTCTTGTATCTATTTCTAATCTTTTGTAAAAACGTTCATTTTCAGGTAAAAACATTTCAGCCAACAGAGGGAACTGTTCGTTTCCTTCATATTTCTCAAAATCCAAAGGCTCTCTCCAATTCAAATTCCAATCCTCAGCATCTTTTTCTTCCAACTCATCATCCAATGTAGGAACTAACCAAGTTGACTCATCTTCTTGTCCTAAAATTCTACGAGCAATTGAATCTCTGACCCAATAAACAAATTGACGATACTCATTATTGTCAATTTCCATTTGATCCATGTAGAAAGCGGCAACGGAAACAGTTTTTGTTCTTGTGTAATGAACAAAAGGAACATCCTCGTCACTCTGCCCCATTTGAAAACTTCCTGCAGGAATATACAACATCCCCAACGGGTCATCGTGAAACCAAATTTCTCTACCCTGCACTCCTGTAAGCTCTCCTCTACTACCACTCCCACAACTTGCAAAAGTTAATGCTATTATTGCAAAATACAATACTTTTTTCATACTACCTTTTGTTAAATTAGTTTAACTCTGTTTTTCAACAATTCAATGTTAATAACTTTTAACATTGAATGCTGTTAACGTAGTTAAGCGAATAAGGTTTCATC
>JALTUD010000512.1 GCA_027047735.1 Flavobacteriales bacterium
AAAAGTGGTAAAGGAAGATCCCGCAAAAGTAGAATTCGCCAAACATTATTTAGGAATATAAATCAAAATGAAAAAGCAAACGAACATACAAACATTGCCACAAAAAACACAAGTGGCAACACCTGTAACCAATATTGTTTTGGATAAAGAAAAACAATCGTGGTGGAGCAGTTTAACGGACAAACAACGTCAGACCATTGTTTCGCTTGCTATCATTTTGGGTGTTTCGGTGGTAACTGTTATAGCAATCAAATTTGCGAGTAACAAAATCAGAAACATCATAGCCAATAATGCAGAGAATAGCAGTTTTGGAGCAAAGCAACATTCTACTTGGGCAAAGCAACTCAAAATGGCGTTTGACAATGACGGTTGGTGGGGAACAGACGAGCAAGCCATACGACAAGTATTGAGAGCCATTCCATCACAAGAAGACTTTCAAAAAGTTCAAACAGCCTATCGCAAACTCTACAAAGGCAGAAACTTAATTGAAGATTTAACAGACGAATTAAAAGCAACAGAATTTAACGAAATGTTAGCCATACTTCAATCAAAGCCAGAACGAGCAAGAGATGCAAAAGAGGGTGTTATTTACAATCCTCACGCTTGGGCAAAACGACTTTATAATGCAATGAGCATTTATTACGCAGGGATATTTCCCGGTACAGATGAAGATGCAATTCTTGCCGTATTCAACGAAATGCCTTCAAAAAAGGCTTTTGAAGACACAAAACAAGCCTACCAATCTTTATACGCTACATCTCTCACAGAAGATTTAGACGGAGACCTTGACTGGTCATTGGATTGGAGAGCAATTATTAACAAAAAACCAAATCAATAGGTTTTACAATTTGATATAAAATGGAAAAGAAAACAAAATATTTGCTACTTGGTTTAGGTGTAGTTACTGTTGGAGCAGGTGCATTTCTTTATATGCAACATCAAAAAAAGAAAAAAGAAAATGCCAATAATCTAATCAATGATTCATTCTCGAGCAATAGTTTACCATTGCCAACCACAACGCCAACAAGTAGTCATAGTGGTAGTTCTTCAAGTAGTGGTTTTCCACTCAAAAAAGGAAGCAGAGGAACTTTGGTTAGAAACCTACAAAATGCACTCATTAAAAAGTACGGAGCAAGTATTCTACCCAAATATGGAGCAGATGGAGGTTTTGGAAATGAAACAGTTCAAGCACTTCAATCCAAAGGTTTACCAACCATAATTACAAGTGATGTTTTTACACAATTGGTATTGGGTCAAAGTGGAAGTTCTACAACAAATAATAGTAGTTCATCTTCAAGCATCTCAAATGCGTTGCACATTGCCATTACCAACAACAATCTATCAAGTGCAATAGCAGCACTAAAGAATATTAAGAGTGTTGCAGGTTATACAGCAGTCAATACCATATTCAAAAAAACACGAATCAATTTTGTGCGAAAGACACTTGTAACCGCCTTACTCGACCAATTCAATACTTCATCAAAAAAGAAACAAATCAATGCAGAATTGTATCGAATCGGATTGAAGTATGACGGTTCAAAATGGGCTTTGTCAGGTGTTTACGGATTGGGAATAGACCAACTTGTAACCATTGAACCAACAAAAGTTTGGGACGACAACGGTAGTACAATGAATGTGCCTGTTGCCACCATTTTAGGAGAATACCTTGATGCAAACAACGGTGTTACAGAATTTGAAACACTTGACAGAAGAAGATTATTTGTAAAAACAACCGCAATAAGTTACGTAAAATGATAAAGAAAGTAAAACAACTCGCAAAGGATAAAGGCTATTTCATTTATGACAAACCTTATCAATTAAATATCTGGGGCTTTAGAGCCAATACAGAAAAACCAAATTCGTTTGATGATGAACTACACGTGTTTACCAACGTGGCTAAAACAGGCAAACCCAATTGGGCATACCTTGTTTTTAAAATCACAACCGATCCAGGTACTTATTGGTTAAAAAATCCAATGAACCCACAAGGTACAGCCATTCTAAAAGCAGGACAATACAAAGATGTCTATAAGATTGCAAAGCATAGAGGTAAATATTACGCCCTGTGTCAAAGAAACGGAAAGGTCACAGTCATAAGAGACTACAACCGAGATGCAGTTCTTGATTTTTACAACGGTAGAGAAGAAACTGGAATGTTTGGAATCAACTTACACCGAGCAAGAAAAGTTGGAGATACTTATGTCATTGACAGATATTCGGCAGGTTGTCAAGTATTCAAAAAAGCAAACGACTTCAACTTCTTTATGAAAATGTGTGAAGTGCATAGAAAATTGTATGGCAACCTATTTACCTACACGCTAATCGACAAGCGAATGGAGTTTAGAGCAAAACTCAAAAGAATAACAATCAGTTCAGTTTTGGTAGGATTGCTTTTGGGTGGGTATTATTTCATTTCCAATGAGGAGTAATCTCAAATGATATGAATGTCAGTTTTGAAAGAAAGAAAAAAGGGAAAGATGAATGGCTAACACCACCATACATTTTGAATGCTTTAGGCGAATTTGATTTAGACCCTTGTTCTCCAATTAAACGCCCCTGGCAAACAGCAGAAACCCATTATACAAAACAAGACAATGGCTTAACAAAAAGGTGGTTTGGTAGAGTTTGGTGCAACCCTCCATACGGAAACCAAACAGAAAAATGGTTAGCAAAATGTGTAAAACACAAAAACGCTATTGCCTTAGTATTTGCAAGAACCGAAACAAAGATGTTTTTCAAATACATCTGGGAAAAAGCAGATGCAGTTTTATTCATCAAAGGAAGATTAAGATTCTACCACAGAAACGGAATAGAGGGAGATTCAGCAGGTGCACCAAGTGTACTTGTTGCCTATGGTAAAGCCAATGTAAAGGCTTTATTAAAATCTAAAATTAGTGGAATATTTATTCAATTAAGATAATGAAAAACACAATAACATATCTCGATTTATTCTCTGGATTGGGAGCCTTCCCAAAAGGACTACTTGATGCAGGGTTTAAGTTTTCTAATCACTATTTCAGTGAGGTAGATAAATATGCTATTGCCAATTACAAGTATAATTTTAAAAATGCTAAAAATCTAGGAGATGTCACAAAAATCAAAACTAAAGAAATTAAAAAGCCGGATATTATCACATTCGGATCTCCTTGTCAAGATATTTCGCACTCTGGACACAAAACAGGAATCAACGGAAATAGAAGTAAACTCTTTTATGATGCAATTAGAATTATTGACAGGTTGCGTCCCAAAGTTTTTGTCTTTGAAAATGTCAAAGGGTTATTCTTTAGTAACAAAGGAAAAGACTTTGAGGTCGTACTTAGAGAAATTGCCAACATTGGGGTATATGAATGCCAATGGCAACTTATTAATACTGCCTGGCTTTTACCCCAAAATAGAGAGCGAATTTTCCTTGTTGGACATCTTAGAGGATTCCGTTTCCCCCAAATATTTCCTCTCCTCAGCGGATATAAAGAAAATCAAAAAAGGAAAGCACTTGTAAAAATTGTAGGTCGCATCAATAGAGGACAATCAGGACGAGTGTATTCAGCAAAAGGCTTTGCACCTACATTAACCGTTGGACACGGTTACGGAAATGGAATTGTAAAAGTTGGAAAACGATACCGAAAATTGACACCAATTGAATGCGAACGATTACAAGGCTTACCAGATGATTGGACAAAGTTTGGAATCTACGAAAACCGAAAGGTAGAAATAAGAGAAACGCAACGCTACAAACTTTTAGGCAATGCAATAACAAGTTTAGTAATGAAACTCATTGCTCAAAAGATATATCCTGCATTTGGTTCTGGTATTAACGGAACGCCAACCAAACTTGAACTAAAAGCACAACAATTATTTAATGAACTCCAAAAATTCTAACACAATGACAAAAAGAGAAATAAATAGAATATTAAAAATAGAAAAGCGGGCAATTCATTTTATCAAAACAATTGAAAATTCTATTGACAAACAATTGTTTGCAGGTAATAGTGGAGGAAAAGATAGTTCGATAGTTGACTTTTTACTTCAAAAAAGTGGTGTGAAATATATCTCTTTTCACGCAAATACAACTTTAGATCCTCCAAGAACAATTCCTTTCATTAAAAGGGTTTTTCCTCATACAGAAATACTAAAACCTAAGGAAACTTTTTACCAACTTATCAAGCGAAAAGGTTTACCAACAAGACTGAATAGATATTGTTGTGAGTATTTAAAAGAATATGGCTCAGTTGGCAAAGTTGTTTTTGAAGGAGTTAGAAGTGCTGAAAGTAAAAACAGAAAAGGTAGAGATTATATTCAGTGTGATTCAAGAAAATGGCAAAGAAACGCAAAACATATCTACCCAATTTATGACTGGACTGATGATGATGTTTGGAACTACATAAAGTACTATAAAATTGAATTGGCTCCAAGTTACTCAAAGGGTTTGAATAGATTGGGATGCGTTGGTTGCCCTTTAATATCTACTAAGAAAAGATTAAAAGAGTTTAAACTATATCCTAAAATTTTAGAAAATATTAAAAGAGCCATTAAGGTAGGAATGCAAAATAATCCACAATGGAAATTATCAGTTGCATCAGATATGAATGAAGAAACTGCAATTCAATGGTGGTTAAGTGGATTAACAATGAATCAATTCTTTAGTGAATACAAATTAATAGGTTCAAGAAAATTAGGATGGAAAAAAATAACACAATGACTAAACAAAAAATAACATATAGTAAAATGACTTTTATCCTTTCAATAATTGGTTTTATTGGAAGCATAGGATTCTATTTAGGTGTTTTGAAACAAGTGTATTCAAAACCCGATAACATTGAAATTCAGATTTCAGATTTACAACGAGAAAACAAAGAATTAAAAACTCAAATCACTGTTCTAACCAAAATGGTTGATGATTGCCAAGATAAATAATGACATACGATAGAAAACATATTGCCAATTCAAAGGCTAGCACTGAGCGTAGTCGTAGTGAGAAAATTTATTACCAAACAATGGTCAACCATTTGAGAAATGGAGATAAGTTAAACCGTCCTAAAACTGAGAAGTTAGCAATCAGTTTAGGGATATTAGACCGTACAAAAATCAAAGAATTAACTGAGTTGGCAATTGTTATTCGTGCTCGTGAAATAGCATTGCGACCGGGTACACGTTTTGATAAATTCAATAACATTGTTGAGTTGTATAAAAATCAAACAAACTTATCTTTTAGAACAAGTCAAAGTATTTTATTACAACAATATTCAACCCCTGCACCAATTGGTTACTTAATGGGTTTGTACTGTGGAATTGATTCACACACCAAATCTGTTTTTGAACCATCAGCAGGAAATGGATTGTTGACTATTGCTACAAAACCGAGCAGAGTTGTTGTCAATGAAATAGATCCTGTACGAAATGAAAATTTAGTCAGACAAGTTTACAAAGAGGTGTATTCGCAAGATGCGTCAAAAGACTTCCCTCAATTTTCGAGACATTTTGATGCCGTTATAACCAATCCACCATTTGGAAGATTGAGCAAAGCAGAAATGTATGACGGTTTTCCTATCAAAGAGTTAGACCATCATATGGCTTTAGTTGCTCTTTCTAAAATGAAAGTAAATGGCAAAGCCGCAATCATAATTGGGAGTCATACCCAATGGGACGAAAGGGGACGTATTCAAAAAGGCAAGAACCGTATTTTCTTTAACTATCTGTACAGTCATTACAACGTAGATGATGTCATTCTAATCAACGGAAGCAAACTGTATTCACGTCAAGGCACATCTTTTAACACTCGCTTGATTTTGATTGATGGTGTAAGAAAAAGACCTAACGGAGTAGCACCACTTAAAAACGAATTGCAATCGCAAGTCGTGAACTCATTTGATGAACTTTATAATAGAATCAGTATGTATTTTGACAAAAAACAACCCTTAGATAAATTAGTTTTAGAAGCATTAGAACTAGAAAACGAATTACTATCACAAGAATTGGGAGCCCCTTATTTGCCTGCATCAGATTCGTGTTTTGTTTTAGATACACAAGTTCCAGATGCTATGGAATTTGAAATGCACCAAGCCATTAACCGAATAAAACAAGATGTAGGTGGAGATATGGATAATTTTGTTCGTCATAGATTGGGTTATACATATAAAACTCAATTGTGCAACGCCTTATCTGCCGAACAAATTGATGCAGTTGGAGTTTCCATTTACAACATAGAAGCATTAGGGCAAGCAGTAATCATTGGCGACCAAACAGGAATTGGAAAAGGACGTGTTGCGGCTTCAATGATTCGCTATGCGGTTCAGCAAGGAATAACCCCCATTTTCCTAACCGAAAAAGCCAACTTGTTTTCAGATATATACAGAGATTTATCAGCAATTGGCTCAGAAAACTTACGCCCTTTTATTGTAAATGCTAGAGGAAGTAAAACGCATATTAAAGATGAAAATGGTAATGTTGTGTATGAAGCACTAACCAAACCAGAGCAAGATGCTATTTTTAAAAACAAGAAAATTCCCAATGGGTATGATTTTGTGGTAGCGACTTATTCTCAATTCAATTCTCCAGATAAAAAACCTTTAAAACCTCAATTTTTATTAGAAATAGCAAAGGGGGCAATTATCATAATGGATGAGAGCCACAATTCAAGTGGTTCATCTAATACGGGAGTGTTTATGCAAGGGGTATTGGCAAGAACTAAAGGTGCCATATTCCTATCAGCCACTTTTGCCAAACGTCCCGACAATATGCCTATTTACGCAATGAAAACAGCCATTTCAGAAGCCAATATGAGCAAAGAAGAATTGGTGGATGCAATAACTAAAGGTGGTGTTGCTTTGCAAGAAGTGTTAGCAAGTCAATTAGTTGCAGAAGGACAAATGATAAGACGTGAACGAACCTATGAGGGAATTGAAGTGAATTACATTACCTTATTTGACAAAGCAAAAGAACACAAAGCTATTGCCGATAATGTAACCAATATCATTCGAGATATTATTAAGTTTCAAGAGGTTCACATTAACGCTAGAGTTGATGAGTTAGATGAAATTGCAGCCGCAGAGGGAAGTGAAGTTGATTTACGAGAAGGCACCAATCAAGGTGGAGTGGATAATCAACCGTACTTCTCCAAAGTATTCAATATCATTAATCAAATGTTGTTTTCCATTAAAGCAGAAGCAGTTGCAGAAAAAGCCATTGAACGATTGAAACAAGGTAAGAAACCTTTGATTGCTTTTGCTTCAACTATGGGGAGTTTTATCGAGCAAATGGGAAGTGTTGGAGATGTCATAAAAGCCGACTTCTCCATTGTATTAGATAAAGGTTTACAAGGTGTGTTGAGATATACAGTAACCTTACCTAACGGAGAAAAAGACTACAAGTATTTTGACGTATCAGAATTATCAGTTGAAGCACAAGACGAATATGCTCGAATATCTGAAAACATAAGAGAAATAGCAACAGGAATTACTATTTCGCCAATTGATGTTATCGTTCAGAAAATTGAAAATGCAGGCTATTCAGTTGCAGAAGTTACTGGTCGTAAACTCAAACTAAATTTGAACCTCAAATCAGGAATGGGAGAAATTGACAACCGTAAAAAAATCAATACCAATGATGCGTTTAGAGAATTTAACAACAATGAAGTAGATGTTTTGCTCATCAACCAATCTGGTAGTACAGGAGCATCAGCACACGCCATTGTTACCGATAAAGTCTCCGAAAAAGATGTGAAACAAAGAGTAATGATTGTTTTGCAACCCGAATTAGATATTAATACTGAAGTTCAAAAACGTGGTAGAATCAACCGAACAGGGCAAATTCTAAAACCAATTTACGACTATGTAAATTCAGCCATTCCTGCTGAACAACGATTAATGATGATGTTGCAAAAGAAACTCAAAAGTTTAGATGCGAATACATCATCCAATCAAAAACAAAGTAACAGTATTTTAGACGTTCCCGATTTTCTGAACAAATATGGAGACCAAGTTGTTCTTGAATATTTAGAAGAAAACCCAGAGGTAAATGATTTGTTAGGCGACCCTTTGAGTTTGGGAGGTAAAGCCAATAAAGAAGGTGGGGCACACAAAGTATCTGGACGTGTTGCAGTGCTATCAACCAAAATGCAAGAAGAATTTTATCGAGATATAAAAGACCGTTACGACACATTGGTTGATTACCTCAAACAGTCTGGCGATTATGATTTAGAAGTTGAGCAATTGGACTTACAAACCGAAACTATCTCATCTAGTGTAATAAAAGTTGGTAAAGGTGGCAATTCAAGTTTTGGAGAAGATAGTATTCTCGAAAAAGTAAACGCCAATGTTTTAAAAAAGCCTTTCAAAGCAATAGAGGTTCAAAATTTGGTTCAGCAATCATTGAAAGGTAAAACCGAAAAAGAAATAAAAGAAGATTTAGATGATGCTTATGAAACGTTTATTGCCATTCAATTGCAAAAAAATATCAATCAAATTTATGATAGATATAAAACACTAATCAACAACATTCCAAGCGAAAAGAAAGTGTTAAAAGCAATGAAAACAGACCCTGCTTATGCACAGCAATTGATTAGAGAACGTACAAAAGAATTAGAAGAAGCAATAGAAAAACGCATTAAAGATGAGGACAAGGTAACGCAAAACAAAAAGCAATACATCAAAGGTTTGTTCTATTATTTCAGGGTAGGTAAAAAACTACAATATCCGGTACCATCTTATGACGGCACAACAAAAAATCAATTGGCAGTTTTCTTAGGTTTTCAAATAGATACTAAAAAGCCCAATCCTTATGCACCTAGTGCCATTAAGTTGAGATTTGCAATTGCATCAAGTCAAAAATATTTAGCAATTCCTGCCAGTTACAACAAAGATATTCAAGCCATAAAAGGAGCAAGTATTGGCGTTAGTTCAGTTGATTTAGAATCGACCTTAAAAGAATGGACAGAAATTATTGAGGAAAACACAAAAGACAGAGCCATTCGATACATTGTTACCGGCAACATTCTACAAGCCTTCTCATCTTTCAAAGGAAAGTTAGTGAGTTATACAACCAAAAAAGGAGACGTAAAAAAAGGAATACTAATGTCAGAGCATTGGTCGGTTGATAACGAAATCAAAGGACGTGTAATTGTTCCCATTGCAAAAGCATTAAAGATTATTCGCTCAATGACAAATGGAAGTGCCTTGTACGCAAGTCATAACCTAGCATTTTTCAAACAGTACGATAACTCTTTTAGAATTGTTGTACCAGCGTCAAACAAAAAAGGAGCCATCATTTTTTTAAATAAAGACTTACTCAAATTGGTAAACAACAATCTATTCGAGAAAACATCTAGTCAAATGGTTGCCAATTTAGAAATGGACAACTTAGAGAAATTCCTTGAGATATTGCAAGAGCAGATAGGTGTTACTATTCCTTTATTGCAACATCAAATTGAAAGCATAGGATTAGTGGTTACCAAAACCCGAAAACGTGTCAAAATTCAACCACCTCCAAAAGAGGAAGAATTTAAAATGGACACAAGACTTTTAGAGTTTGAAGCAGAAGCCTTAGAACTAGAACTTGAATTATTATCCTTTTAAACTTTAGCATTATGATTACAATACAAAATTATTATACAGAAACAGCAGGCTTAAAGCAAACAGATTTGCCTTTAACACTTTGGAAAGGTCATCAATTCGTGGACAAAGTAACACAAAATGGCAATTCGTGGGATGCTTATAACGCTAGTGCTTCTATCAAAAAAACGATTGATTTATTCTTAGATAAATTGAATGAATTTATGGCGAAAAAAGGAGGGAGCAAATCATCAACTAGCAAACCTAAAAAGACTTCCCCAAAAACAGCAAGAACAACCAAACCAAAGGTAAAGCCAAGTACACCAACCTCAAAAACTGTAAAACCAAAGAAAAAAACAGCCAGAGAATTAGCCTACGAAAAAGCCGAAAAGGTAGAGACGATTAGTGTTGAATTGAAAATGATTAAACGATTTGTGTTGATGCACGACAAAGTAAAAACACAAAACCAAATTCGATTATTCATAAACGCATTGCAAAAAGCAATAGTTGAAAAACGTATTCGCAAAACTTCTCCTTATGCAAAAGAGATAAATAAAATACAAGACTACCTCATTGGTTTGCACGCTCAATTCAAAAACGATTCTGATATTCTTAAAGTTGATATTGCAGAATCAATCAGAGGTAAGTATTTGACTTTGGTAGGTAAACAAGCAGAATTGTATTCAGTAAAGTTTATCAAAAGTTACATCAACCTACAAGGTAAAATGGTAACCAACATCAAAGCAAAACGACTGTATAACAGAATTGCATCAGCCATTAACAGTAATAAATTAACAAAGAAAGACCGTTATTGGAATGAGATTGATTCCATAATGGCTACGCTTAAATCTTTTGTCAAAAAGAATGTAGAGGAAGGAATGTTGATTGTGTCTAGCAAAGAATTAAACGGTTTGCAAGGAATTGTTTTGGGTTGTGTGGTTTGTGATAAAAACCTAAACGGAGTAAATACCATTCCACGAAATACCATAATGAGCAGTACAGATATTGTAAACCTAGATTTTGAGAAATTAGGTTTTACCGGGAAGTGGAAAAAATTAATTGGAGATCCTTCAAGTGGTTTTACAGCAATGATTTTTGGTAAACCCAAAATGGGTAAATCTTATTTAGCAGTCGATTTTAGTGGATACTTAGCACGAAATCACGGAACAGTGTTATACGTGGCTCGTGAGGAGGGAATAGATGATACTTTGCAACAAAAGTTAAAAGACAAAAATGTGGCTCACCCAGATTTATATGTGAGTGATTATCTCCCAGAAGATTTATCAAAGTATGACTTTGTGTTTTTGGATAGTGTCAATAAGTTGGGCTTAACCCCAGAAGATTTGGAACTACTCAAACGCAAATTTCCAACAACATCATTTGTTTACATTTTTCAGACCACCAAACAAGGAAACTTTAGAGGTGGTAATGAATTTCAGCATGATGTAGATGTGGTAATTGAAGTACCAGAAAAAGGACAAGCCATTCAGTTTGGGAGATTCAATCAAGGAGGAGAAATAAACATATTCAGTCGATAATTATTAATCAATTAAAACAAGTAGAGATGAAAAATAGAAAGCAAAAATTCGCATTAGTATTGAGTGGTGGAGGTTTTAACTGTGCCTTTCAATTAGGAGCATTGAATTACATCAACAAAAATTGGAAAAAGATAACAGGCTTATCAACGCCTATGAAGTTTGATATAATTGCAGGTGTAAGTGGTGGAGCATTAAATGGTTCGTTAGTCGCTATGAATGAATTAGCATTGCTAAATGATTTATGGATATATCAAATAGGTAAAAAAGGAGTTTCGGAGGTGTACACTTCAGAACTGATTGATACATCAAGCAAAGCCGATAAAATCAAATTAAAAATTGATGTGAAACAATTGGCTAAAAAGTTAATTCCAGAGTTGAAAGTCAAGTTTGGATTCTTCAATAAATTAGGATTGATTTTCTCAAAACAAAAGAGAAAAGAAGTACTTCAATCCATTATCAAAGAAGTGGAGCAAAGTGTTAAAGTCAATCTACCTAAATACAAAAGTATTGCTGACAACACACCTCTTAGAAAAAAACTAGAGAAGTATTTAGACAGAAGTAAAATCAAAGGAACAGACTTTTTATGTGGCTTTGTTTCATTAGATACAGGAGCATATCACGGTGTATTGCACAATCAATTCAGTTCTGAACAAGACTTTATCAATGGGGTTATTGCTTCAACATCTATTCCTATGGTTTGGAATCCTGTAAAAAGTATTCAGTTCAATTCTGAAAATGGATTGGTGCAAAGTTTAAATAATGTAGATGGAGGAGTAAGAAATGTAACGCCATTGGGTGATGTTATCAAACTAATCAATCAGGATAAAGAGGATTGTGACTACAAAATCATTGTAATTAATACCAATAGTGGTAAACCAAAACAGAAAGACTTTTCAAACAAATCTATCATTGAAATTGCAGTCCGTTCATTGTATGAAATTGCTATTACAGAAGTTTTTAACAATGATGTGCACCATTTTACTAGAGTAAACAAGATAGTAAAACAAGCAGAAGCGTGGGATGATGAAATAGCATTGTTCAACGAACGCAATACGCAAATCAAGTCCTTTGATGCAGTCATCATTAACCCTCACAAGGATATTGAAATGGGTAGTTCATTGGTTGCAAATGAAAAATTAATCAACTTTAGAATGCTTCACGGAGCATCTATGGCTCAAATAGCCTTTGATAAGAAAGTTTTTAACAATGGATAACGCTAAAAAACATAGCGTTAATAAATCAATCCAACCAACTGTAAAACCAGAGGTTACAGCAAATTCTTTAGATACAGAATTTACAAAAAACGATTTTGCCCCGACTAATAATCAGTTGGCAAAGAAATCTAAAAAATTCTCCAACCCAGAAAAGAGCCACTACATTAGCCAATGTAGTGGTTTTCAAATGGGACTAATGGAAATAATAAAATTGAAAAATATTCTGAATTACAAAGACTTACGCTCAGTAATACATTGGTGTAGCAAAAATGATGTTTTTATCATTCATCAGGGCAATAAGCAATTTGTAAATCAATGGGAATTCATTTTGTCCTTTTACAAGCCATTTATCAAGAACCTAAAAAGAAAGCATAAGAATTGGAAAGAAATGTTTTTGAATTACATCAATGGAAACATCAATCATTTATTAGCCATAATCAATGATGACCTACCATTTGAAAACAAAACCAATTACAAACCAATTGATAAAGTTGGTGCGGACTTCCTTAAAAACATCAAAGAATTATGAAAAATAGCAAGCCATTAATAATTGATAAAAGAGATAAGGTAAAAGGATTGTTTGTGTATTGTCAAAAATGCCAAAGGCTAATTGATAACCGCATTTGTGGTAAACCCAAAAAGAGATTAAGCACTTGCAAAGACACCAACAAGCATATGTTTAAAGCCATTGTAACCATTCCAGGCACAAATGGAAGCAAACGAAAAACCAAAACATTCAGAACTAAAGATGTTCAAGAAGCCACCAGATTGAAGCAAGATTTTGAGAATGAATTGAAACGAGCAAACTACCAAAGTGCAGATACACTTACACCAGAACTCGAAATTCAAAAACCTCAATTAATGATTGATTGTATGTCAATGTATTTGAGTTACCTCAACAATGAAGGCGTAGCGGCACATAAAGTCAAAATCAGAACACAAAGCCACATTAAAGATATTGAGCGTTTTTTCAGATACTTCTGCTTATCTCTAAAAGACAACAATATTGACCATACCATTATCACCATTCATCAGGTCAATGAAAAAGCGGTTGCCTTATTGCACAATTACATTGTAGATGTGTTGCAATACAAAAACAAAACGTACAATAAGTTTATGGGGGCTATGCGCCAATTCATCAATTGGCTAATCGTAAAACGAGATTATGACTTGAAAAACCATTTTGTAGGTGTAACAAGACGTTCGGAAGTAATTGATAAAACCATCATTTCAAAGACGGAGTTCAATAAATTGCTTTCCGTAGTTGATGCAAAAAAAGGAATTAAAGAATACTCAACAGGGGAGAGAAAGAACCTTTACCGTCCGTGGCTCAAACACGCTTTTAGATTAGCATTACAAACTGGACTAAGACGAGAAGAATTTATGTCTATCAAATTCAGCGATATTGTTTTAGACGAAAACGGTAATATGCTATTCGTCAAAATAGAAAACTTCAAAGTCAATCGTAAAAACGGTGTATCTGGAACTGAAAATGCCACAATGAAGCACATTCCAATTACACGAGCATTAAAAGAATTGCTTTTAGAACTCGACTACAACAACAATATTGGTTCAGACAAATACATCATAGGTACAGACGATAAAACTACCTTAAAAACGAGAATAGATGTTGTTTCCAAAGCCTTTACTCATTATTGGCAATTCACAGGCTACGAGAAAAAAGCTCAACTCAAACATTTGCGTAAAACCTACCTAACAGCCCTAGTTCAACAATTCGGAGAAAAAGCCAACCTCATCAGTTCTCACTCTGGTATAGAAGTTCTAAAGAAACACTATGTAAACGATCAGGAGTTGATTAAGGCGACTAGTGAATTTAGGGTGTTTTAGGGTGGTAAGTCGTAATTCGACTTAAATATTTATCGAATAATATATCAATTAAAGCAAATAATAATCAAATACTTTTTTACTTATCCTTTTTAAAATTTTTTTTAAAAAAATAGGTTATAATTAGAGATAATATTAACTAAATAATTAAAGAAGGATGAACAAAATTAAAGTAAAAGGAAACGTATCAAGAAGCATAAAAC
>JALTUD010000513.1 GCA_027047735.1 Flavobacteriales bacterium
TCAAGAGGATGTAATTAAGGAGGTGTTAATTACTATTTTTAGTAAAGGACACTGTTTATTGGTTGGTGTGCCGGGACTGGCGAAAACCCTTTTGGTGAATACAATATCAGATGTGTTGGGGCTCAAATTTAACAGAATACAGTTTACACCTGATTTAATGCCCTCTGACATTATAGGTTCCGAAATATTGGATGAAAATAAACAATTCAAATTTATAAAAGGACCTTTATTTGCCAATATTATATTAGCGGATGAAATCAACCGTACGCCTCCTAAAACCCAAGCGGCACTACTGGAAGCGATGCAAGAAAAATCGGTTACAACGGCAGGGCATAAATACGAACTTGAAAAGCCCTTTTTTGTGTTGGCGACACAAAATCCTATTGAGCAAGAAGGAACCTATCCTCTACCGGAAGCACAGTTAGACCGATTTATGTTTAATGTTTGGGTGGATTATCCTTCTTACGAAGAAGAGATAGCCATTGTAAAAGCAACGACAACCAATCAAAAGATTGAACTGAAAAACATCTTGAACGCTGAAGAAATAATCTATTTTCAAAATCTTATTCGTCGTATCGTTGTGCCTCAAAACGTACTCGAATACGCTGTAAAATTAAGTGTAAGAACTAGAGCAACAGATCCGAGTGCTCCTGAAATTGTTAAAAAATATGTATCGTGGGGAGCAGGGCCGAGAGCCTCTCAAAACCTAATCATTGCAGCAAAATGCCACGCTGCCATAAACGGAAAATATTCTCCTGATATTGAAGATGTTCAAGCCGTTGCTATCCCTATTTTAAGACATCGATTGGTACGAAATTATCGAGCAGAAGCCGAAGGTTACACGATAGAGAAAATCATAGAAGAAATTCTTTAAAGTATGATTGTTTATGTTTTGCGTGGAAAACGAAGCTCTACTAAAATAGGTTTTACAGATGATTGGGGTAAAACACTAAAAAAAGCTACGGAAGAAGACAAAACAGTACAAATACTTTTGAAAGAGAGCTACACCTCTAAGAAAAACGCACTCATTCGTGTAAAGCAACTAAAGAAACAGCTAATAAAAAGGTGATGAGAAAATTACCAATATATATTGCCCTTTTTTTCTTTCTGTTACGATTATCTTTTTACGGGCAGGAAAAAACACGCTTTTTACTTTCTTTAGATTCAAAAAAAACATTTTTCACCGAAGCTCCCTATAAAACCTTAGGAGCAAAAATAGGATTCAAGTACGGGTGTAAAGTCAATTTTGGATTTGGAGTTTATGTTGCCAATAAAATAGATTTTGATTACCGGCTAGACCCTTTTAAATATCCTGAAGCAAGTACTTCCACACACGCAAAAATTTCATACTTTACCACTTTTGTAGAGCCGATAGTACTGGCTGATAAAAAGAAAATGTTTTCCATTCCCGTAGCCTTTGGAGCCGGATATATGCGTTCAAAATACCGAAAATTAAACAGTTTCAAGAAAATCGTCTATTTCGATGCTTTTGCCCCTGTGTTAGAAGTGTCGGGCGTAGCCATGTTTCGTTTAGTTCCCTTTGTTTGGGTAGGTTTAGGTTTAGGCTATCGTCATTTTTTCTATTCCAAAACCGACTATGTAAACACCTATTTTAATGCTCCTTTCTATATGTTTAAGCTCAAAATAGGAAGACCGTGCAAAAAAGCAGGATTCTTCTACAAATGGAAAAAACGAACATTCGGAGATAAGAAAAATAAATAACTTAATGATGATTTGGGCGTTCCCATTACAGCATAAAAAAGCAGTTTCGTTACTCTACACTACTTTTCAACGCCGTAATGGTCGGGCTATCACTACTCACTCTTTTGGTTTGCATATATGCAACAAACCAAAAGGAGTTCAAACACGCCGTTCTATCCCTAACGCAGTTGAGGTAAGTGCAAAGAAAATGGAATTTAGTATTCTTAGACGATGAATATTTTCTTTGCATAGCCCCAGCTATGGAAATAAAATATGAAGAAGTATAAGGATACTAAAACCATTTTATTGTGCTTAGATGCCCCGTGTTAGGGATACAATCCCTAACGCAGGATGAAATAGATGAAATAAGAGCAAGAAACTGAATTTTGTAGTTCTCAGAAAGTATTTAAGATTTTACCTCCCCGGTTAACGAAGTTTTTTATCGCGAGCCGGAAAAATGTAAAATATTTGGTAGAAGCAACCTTTTTGTTTAATTTTCGTCCTTGAAAGTAGATTACTAATCATCAGAGAATATACACTAATCAAATTACACACATGAAAACACTTTACATTTTAGTTTTGTTTTTCGGAATAACTACTCGGTTATTCGCACAAAACCCAATGCAAAACAACCCTTATCAACAAGAAATGAATTTAGCTTATCAGCAGTACCCGAATGTTCCTCGGGGAATGTTAGAAGCTGTATCCTACAAGATGACACGTTTTGCTCATTTAGATAATAACACACCTGAAAGTTGTTTAGAGTTGCCAAGAGTTTATACAGTAATGGGGCTAACCGAAAACGGAAAAGGATATTTTAGAAGCAACTTACAAAGAGTCGCTCAGTTGTCCGGATTTAGTGTAGCTCAAATCAAATCAAGTCCACAAATAAGTATTTTAGCTTATGCGGCAGCTTATAGTCAACTGCTTCAAAATATGGGGATAGCACCAAACGATATAAACGAGCATGACAGAATTATTGCAGAATTGTCAGAAATTCCATTGGATCACGATCCGGTCAATCAATTTGCAATGGACGCCAGATTGTTCGACATCTTCAGAAATTTTAAAAATTCAAGTGCTCCTTTAGCACCTGCCGTTAATTTAGAAACTATTTTCGGGGTAAATAATCTTAAAGTACTAAGTAGTACAAATATTGATATTCTTGATGCAGGAGTAACTGCTAACAATGTGCGTTATAATGCTCAATTTAGAACTAGTGAATATGGTCCTGCAATTTGGAATCCTACACCGAGTTGCAATTATAGTTCAAGAGGAGGAACAGCCATTTCAGCGGTTGTTATTCACACCACACAAGGAACTTACGGAGGTGCAATATCTTGGGCTAAAAATTGTAGTTCAAACATTTCTTTTCATTATATCGTTCGTTCTTCTGATGGTCAAATCACACAAATGTTATTAGAAGCTAAAAAAGGATGGCACGCACGTACAGCCAATCCTTATACCATAGGAATAGAGCACGAGGGATATGTGAATAATCCTTCTTCATGGTACACAAATGCCATGTACAACAGTTCAGCTGCTCTTGTTAGAGATATTACGCAAAGCGGTTACGGAATATTACCTACGCGTACCTATTTCGGACCCGGTACAACAGGTACGAGCGTAACACTAGGATCTTGTGTAAAAATAAAAGGACATCAACATTATCCGGCACAATCGCATAACGATCCGGGACCGGGTTGGAATTGGAAAAAATATTACTTGTTAATCAATAACGCAACCACACCTACCACTACAACAGCAGCTACCGGTAATTATTACGATACAGGAGGAGCAAACGGTAATTATTCTAATGATGAACGAACTTTATATTTAATTCAACCCACAGGAGCCTCAACCGTAACCATAAATTTCCAGTCATTCGATTTAGAAAACAATTGGGATTATATGTTTGTTTACGATGGAGCTACTACAAGTGCACCATTGTTAGCTACGCTTACAGGTTCTACTTTACCGGCTCCCATAACATCAACAGGGGGAAGCTTATTAATTGAATTTCGTTCTGATTGTGCTACACCAATGGCGGGGTGGGCTCTTTCATGGACGTCTAATGGTTCCGGAGGAAATGGAAATGGAAATGGCGGAAATGGAAATGGAAACGGAACAGATGTTATTCCACCAACATCGACCGTTTCAACTCCGAATACTTGGGGAACTGCTGATTTTACAGCCAGCTTTACAGATGCGGATAATACAGGGGGAAGTGGGTTAAAAGAACGCTATTATCAAGTTATTTATTACAATGGAACAGAATGGAGAGCAAATGATGGAAATGGTTTCTTTAAAGATAATTTTGATGCGGCAATTAATGGAGATTGGGCACAACAAGTAGGAACGTGGTCAATCAATAGCAATCATTTAGAACAAACAGACGAAACGCAAAGCAATTCAAATCTATATGCTCTACTAGATCAAAATACACATAACAGATATTTATATAATTGGACAGCTCGAATAGAAGGTTCCGGAACCAATAGAAGAGCAGGTCTTCATTTTATGTCCGATGATGGTTCGTTTACCAATAGGAAAAACTCATATTTTGTGTATTTCAGAGCCGATAACAACAAAGTTCAGATTTATGAAGTAACCAATGATGTTTTTGCTTTGGTTCATGAAGTTCCCTTTACCATTAATGCTAATCAATGGTACGATTGGAAAATAACTTATGATAAAACAACCGGAAAAATAAGTGTTTGGATAGATGATAATTATGTAACAGATTGGACAGATGCAACACCGATAACTTCAGGTGATTATATTTCATTGCGAGGTGGTAACTGTAGGTATTTGGTTGATAACTTTAATATCTATCACGATAGAACAGCAACCGAAACAATTACGGTAGGAGCGGGAGTAACAAACGATTTAAGGTTTCAAAACCCGAGTCCGAATATCTTTGCAGGAAAAATAAAATCTATTGTTATTGACAATCAAAATAATATATCTGCAATTGGAGCAAAAAACATCAATGTAGATTGGACA
>JALTUD010000514.1 GCA_027047735.1 Flavobacteriales bacterium
CTATGCAGTTTTGGTTATAAAACCCAATAATGATGAGTTATTGGAGAAACGATTAGCCTTACAGTTTCCCTCAAGAGAAACCATAAAAAAAGTGTATTACGCTATCTGTAATTATTACAGAATAGCTTTAGGAACGGGAGAATTTTTCACCGCAGAAATAGACATAGAACAAGTCGCACAAAAATTCGGAATAAAAGCATCTACGCTTGTTTACGCACTTCCTTTTTTAGAACGTGCCGGATATGTTTCCCTATCGGAATCTATGGGTAAAAAATCTACGGTAAAATTTTTACTGCAAGGTCAAGCTCTCTATGATTTTCAGGTACGCCATCAAGAATATGATGAGTTTATTCGCCTCTTATTAAGAAGCTACGGCGGAATGTTTGAAACCCCTCAAAAAATAAAGGAAAAAACCTTAGCTAAACGAATACAACAATCTGTTGAAAAAATAAAAAAGAAATTAAGAGAGTTACACCGTTTGGAAGTCATAGAATACAACGAAGCTACCTCATTACCTCAACTCACCTTTTTACAACCACGGGTTGACGTAAAACACTTACGTATTCCAAAAGAAATTTACGAAAACAGAAAAACAATTGCTCAAAAAAAGATGGAGGCAATCATTGATTATGCCTATCAAGAAGAAGAGTGCAGGAGCCTGAAATTACTTCATTATTTCAATGACAAAACAGCTTTCCCTTGCGGGAAATGCGATGTTTGTCTGAATAAAAAGAAATCCACGACCAATACAAAAGACGTAGCACAGCAAATAAAAGAGTACATCATTTCAAATCACCCGTCTCCAAATGAAGTTGCCGAACACTTTAGACCTACCTACGGCAAAGAACAAACACTCAACTCGTTGGAAGAATTAATAAATAACGGAGAGATAAAAATAAACTCGAAAAACAGCTTGGAAGAAAGAAAATAAAACCTAAACAAAAAAAGTCCGAACCCATAAGAGTTCGGACTTTTAAGTATTGTATTAAAAAGTACTACTTATCTTTTAGCACGAGGTTCACTCGAAACAGATAATTTTTTTCTTCCTTTTCTTCTTCTTGCGTTGATTACTTTTCTACCGTTTTTAGTAGCCATTCTCGATCTAAAACCGTGTTTATTCTTTCTCTTTCTGTTCGATGGTTGAAATGTTCTTTTGCTCATTTTAAATTATGTTTTACCCTTTCGGTTATTCGTTGTATCTAAATTCGGACTGCAAATATAATAC
>JALTUD010000515.1 GCA_027047735.1 Flavobacteriales bacterium
AAAAAAAATGTAACGTCATTAGATTTTAAACAAAAAGGAGATTTAATCTTCTTGATAGGTAAATCCGTAAATGATATAGCAAGTTCAGAGTACTTATATAGCTATCATAAGGTAAAAGAATCTCCGGCTCCTTATTTTGATTTGGAAGAAGAGTTTCAGGTGCATCAAACAGTAAAAGGTTTAATAAAGAACGGTTTAGTGAATGCTGTACACGATTGTTCAGATGGTGGCTTGCATGTTTCCCTTGTAGAAATGTCAATGCCGAATCATTTAGGTTTTGATATTGTAACTGATTCGGAAATCAGGGAAGATGCCTTTTTGTTTGGGGAAGCACAAGGCCGTGTAGTTGTATCGGTTACCAATGAAAACGAAGAAGATTTTTTAGATTATATGATAGCCTCTAATACGCCTTTTACGTTGTTAGGGCATGTTACCCAAGGTAAAATGGTGGTAGATGATGTTCATTTTGGTTTTAGCAAAGAGGTTGAAAAAGTCCATAGTGAAGCTTTGGGGGAATTATTGAATTGAAATGATTTAGATTTTGAAAACAAAAAACCATTTTCCGTATTACGGAAAATGGTTTTTATGTTATGCCATTTGAAAATTTAAAAAAGCCGGAAGAAAGAGAGTTTTAGTTTTCTTAGACGATAAATGAGGAAAATAAAAACGCTTTATTAGGTTCGTTTCACTATTTAAATGGTATTAGTATGGAGGGTTGGATATTGATTATTATATTCTTATCTTCGTGGAAAATCAGAAATAAAATGACAAAAGGATTAATAGGAGTCTTGCTATTACTTAATTTGTGTGGATATGCTCAACCCGCCGGATACGCGTGGGGAAAACAGCTATTGGTAGATGGGACAAAAGTATCCGGAAGTACGAATTTGATAAATTTCACGATGTTAGTCAATATGATTGATCCGGATTTGAGAAGTGTTAGTAATGGAGGGCATGTAGAAAGCAGTAATGGGTATGATATTATTTTTACTTATGGAGACTGTGGTACGACAACATTGGTTCATCAAATTGAAAAATATGACCCGGTTACCGGAGAGCTGATAGCTTGGGTAAAGGTAAATACACTGAATGCTACCTCTAATACAAATTTACACATGTATTATGGGAATCCAAGTGTGGTTACAAATCCTTCGTCCACCGGAGCGTGGAACTTAAATGTAGCCGCTGTTTATCATTTGTCAAACAACGATTTTTCCGATGGTACGTCAAATGCGATGAATGGAACGAATATGGCTTCCACTAAGGCTGTTGGTAAAATTGGCGATTCTCGAACGGTTGGGGCAGGTAAATACATTAATGTTTCCGAAAGTGGAACTACAAGTTTGGACTTAACTCAACTCACTATGAGTGCGTGGGTTTACCCTACTGATTATAATGTAGCTTCTGATAGAGGGATTATAGTAAATAAAGAAAGCCGATATGAAATGGGACTTAGAGATTTATATGGGGAGCTACAAGGAGCATCACAGCCGGGATGTTGGCGTTGGGCAGGAACGCGTGTAGTACCGTTAAATACTTGGACTTTGGTTACGGTTGTTTTTGCGGGAGGAAAAGAAAGACACTATGTAAACGGTGTGTGGATTGAAGATTTTACTGATTGCAGTAATCCTTTGGGAACAAATGACAGCGATTTAAGAATAGGAGCTAGAGGAGGAGATGGTTCTCCCGGAAGTTATTTTATTGGTCGTATAGATGAGGTTAAATTAACCAATAGAGAAGAAACGGCGGACTGGATAAAAACTGAATATAATAATCAAAATGATCCTAATACCTTTTATGTCAAGAGTGCTGAAATGACGGCACATGATTTATGTTTTACATTACCTATCGAATTGAATTATTTTAAAGCAACTCAAGTAGAAGAAAGTGTTTTGTTGGAATGGAGTACATTGAGTGAAACAGAGAATGACTATTTTGAGGTGCAACGTTCTACTGATTTATATCATTGGGAAACTATTACAACGGTAAGTGGTGCCGGAAACAGTGTTTCAGAAATTAAGTATAAAGCCATAGATAAAAAACCAATAGAGGGTCAGTCCTATTATCGTATAAAGCAAGTTGATTTTAATGGTGAGTTTTCTTTTTCAGAGATAGAGATAGTTGATTTTCAGTCATTTCTTTTCGATTTGAAATGCTCTCCCAATCCATCTGATACTTATACTTACCTTGAGGCAAAAGGTATAGCAGAGCAAGGTTTTGATGTTGTTGTCTATAATTCATTAGGAAGGAAAGTAAATGTAGAAGTTAAAAAAGTTACTCAGGATAAAATACAAATAAATTTTGCAAATAAGCCACAAGGAATTTATTTGATACAAATAAAAGAAGATAGAGGGACTAATATTATTCGCTTTGTAAATAAGTAAAAGTAAGGTGAGGAAGAGTGAGGTAGGATAAATTTATTATTTCTTATATTCAAATACCATAGGGAGAAGTTAATTCTTTTTTGTATATTGTATTTCGTTGCAAATTAAAGTTAAATCAATTCAGTATGTTTGACGGAGAGAGGACGGGATATAATATTAAAAATAAAATAGAAAGATGAGATTACAAGTACTACTATCAATATTATGGTGCGGTCTAACTGTAACAGCTTTTGGACAAGTAACCAATCAAGGAAAACCATTAAGTTGGAAAGTCTTAACAGAAAAACAAAATATTCCTGTATATCAATTGCCCTCCGTTGATATAGAACAACTAAAAGCAGAAGATAAAATAAACGATAAATTACCCAAACCTTGGCGTTTCGGATATAAGCACACAGTAAGCTATGGTTTAGAAGATGGTCAATGGTTAACTTTGCCCAATGGCGATAGGATTTGGCGAATAGAATTTTACTCCCCAAATGCCTTATCGTTAAATTTTATTTTTGATGAGTTTTGGATGCCTAAAGGCGGGGAAGTATATTTATACAACGAAAATCATAAAGAATTATTAGGAGCTTATACCGAAATACAAAACCAAGAAAGTGGAGTATTAGCAACTTGGCTGGTTAATGCAGATAGAGTAATTGTGGAGTATTTTGAACCGGCAGATGTTCAAGGGCAAGGAAGACTACACGTTGGAAATATTACACACGGTTACCGAAACGCAAAAACCTTCAAACAGCAAAAAGCACTCAACAGTTCAGGTGATTGTAATGTAGATGTTGATTGTCCAATTGGGACGGATTGGCAGGCTTATAAAGATTTGAATAAAAAAGCAGTAGGTATTCTATTATCAGGAGGTTCAGGTTTTTGTTCCGGAGCATTGGTTAATAATACCTCAAATGATGGTACACCGTATTTTCTAACTGCAAATCACTGTTACAGCGATCCTACACAATGGGCATTTCGATTTGAATGGATAAGCCCAACTCCCGATTGTGCCACTTCCGCACCCAGCCAAGCTGGTCCCACCAATAAAACCATAAGTGGAGCAACTTTGCGAGCCAAAAATCCCAATTCTGATTTCTGTTTGGTAGAAATAAATTCACCAATTCCAAGTGCTTGGGACTTAACATGGGCAGGTTGGGATCATTCCGATACACCACCTAGTTATGTTGTAGGTATTCATCATCCGAGTGGAGATGTAATGAAAGTGAGTAGAGATGATACAGGCCCGATTCAAGCTGTAAATAATGGAGCACAAACTTGGGAAATTACCACAGCCGGTGGTGGTTGGGAAATAGGGGTAACTGAGCCGGGGTCATCAGGTTCTCCTCTATTTGATAACAATGGAAGAATTATTGGACAATTGTTCGGAGGAGGAGCAGCTTGTTCAGGAACTACCGACAACGGACAGTTGGATTTTTATGGTAGGTTTGGCGTTTCGTGGGATGGAGCTTCGTCTGCAACTCGATTAAAAGATTGGTTAGACCCTAATAATATCAATACACCCACGTTAGACGCTTATCCTCCACTACAATCTTACGCGTTAGACGCATCGATTTCAGTTGATATTCCCGAAATTCTATGTCCTCAAACAACGATACAACCATCAATTGTTTTAACCAATAGAGGGACTACAAACTTAACATCGGCTACTATTTCATGGTCGTTAAACGGAGGGGCTAATACAACCATTAATTGGACAGGGAATTTAACTCAAAATCAGTCTGAATCAATGGCTTTAGGAACGCTGAGTGACCCAAGCGGTGTTTACAATATTACAGCTTCGGTTACAAATCCTAACAATGGAACAGACGAAAATACGGCGAACAATTCCAATTCAGCCTCATATACAATAGATAGTTATGCTACTGCAACGATAAATCTATCGTTATTGACCGATGACTATGCAAGCGAAACATCATGGGAGTTTAGAACACAAAGCGGAACAGTGCTTTATTCCAATCCTAGTACTGTCTATTCCAATGCCACCCAGTACAACGAATCATTTTCCGTAACTGCGGGTAACTGTTATGAATTTGAAATTTTTGATGGGGCAGGTGACGGAATATGTTGCAATTACGGGCAAGGAACTTATAGCCTGACCACCGATAACGGAACAGTCATCAAACAAGGAGGAAATTTTGGAGCTAGCGAAATAACCAAAATAACCATATCCTCATCATCTTCTATCAGTCAAAACAGTCCGGGAAATATAAAAGTTTATCCACAGCCGGTGCACGATATATTGAATGTAGAAGGCAATGGAAACAGTCGATATAAGTACGTATTATTAAATACCTTATC
>JALTUD010000516.1 GCA_027047735.1 Flavobacteriales bacterium
AAATGGAAAAATTACGAAGAAATACTAAAATACACACCCATTTTAGTTTATCCGCGAAACAAAACCATACAAGAAAAAGAAGTAAAACCCATACAAGTAAAAAGCAAAAAAATACAAGTGCTTAAAAATGTACCGACAATGGACATTTCGGCAAGTTTTATTCGCCAATCTATTAAAGACGGTAAAGATGTTCGCTACTTGCTGACAAAACCTGTATTAAAGTATATTGACGAAATGAATTTTTACAAAAAATAAACTATGTTTAAAAATCTTACAAAATTTCAAAAAAGAACCATGCTGTTTTTAATCCTAGCCTTTATTATGAGTCTTGGAATTATTGCAGTATTACTTGTAGCATTGAATGTTATGGGTATTCGCTTGAATAGCATAGGTGATACCATGGAAGAAATGGCTATTCAACACATACAAACAGAAGTTGAAGTCAACCAAGAAATACCATTAAACTCTGCTATATCGGTAACCGATGAACTTATCGTCAATATCGATATGTTTATTAATACTGAAATCCCGTTTACAGCAGAAATTCCTGTTACTGAAGAAATGCTCGTTCCAATCAGAATGGGCGTTCACGATTACATCTCTTTAGACACTTTAATTTGGGTTACCGAACCCATATCCATTTCTGTAGATGACACCATTCCACTTGATCAAAAAATGAAAATGACCATTTTCGGAAAAGACAGAGGCCCTTCCATTCCTATCAAATCTAAAATCCCATTAAAACAAGATTTACATATAGATTTCAACGGGCCTTTGCCGGTTAAAAGTACTATTCCCGTAGATATGTTAATCATTGACACTTTGCCTATCGGAATTGAAATGAGAATCCCTGTAGATGTTATGGTTCCGGTAAAAATACCAAT
Source organism: Flavobacteriales bacterium (assembly GCA_027047735.1). Classification (GTDB taxonomy): domain Bacteria; phylum Bacteroidota; class Bacteroidia; order Flavobacteriales_D; family Parvicellaceae; genus S010-51. Next base: position 885 of record JALTUD010000516.1, read on the forward strand.
AAAACAACAAGCAAGAATTACATTCAACGGGCCAATGCCGGTAGATGCAATGATTCCTATTTCTCTCAATATCCCGGTCGATATCCCATTAGAAACAACTTCCTTGGCAAAATACTTCAGAAAACTAGCCAAAGGTTTAAGAGGCTTAACCAGTATGGAATTGGACGATATCACCAATAAGCAGAATCAAAAGGAAGCTATCGCACAGTAATGCTTTATCAAACAAAATCTTATTTTCGATACCTAAAAAAGGCAAAGGGAGCACACGGAGTTCATTCCCCGTTTGTGTTTGATTTAATGCGTCAAGTTTTTGATACTAAAGATAGATTCTATGCT
>JALTUD010000517.1 GCA_027047735.1 Flavobacteriales bacterium
TAAGAGTAATAAAAAGTTTCATAATATTTATTTTTTTGAAAAAACAAAGTCAAAAAGTAAGCCAAACTTTCATTCGGCTTACTTCAGGACATTTATTAAATAAGCTCTCTATTCTTTAATAATTTTAGAGAAAACAGCTTCCCCTTCATTCTTAAGTACAACAATGTAAATCCCTTTTTCAAATTCAGAGAAATCCACAGCAATTTGATTATCTCCTGCAACGGTTTGCACTTGTTGAGAAAGAACCACCTGCCCTAACGAGTTCATAATACTAAGTTCTTGCGTACCTTGTTTAGCATTCGTAAACGAAATAGTAGCAGAATTAGCAATCGGATTAGGAGAAATAGACATTGACGTAATACTGTTTTCTTCAATAGCTGATGAAGCATCCGTTTTAATAGCAGCATCTTTACTTACAAGGTTACCAAAGTTCCATGGAGATGTATGTGCTAAATCAAACACCACGGCAGTACCCACTTTAATTCTTAAACCATATAAACCTGCCGGATTAGTTCCGGAATTTATTCCGTCTCCATATTGATCTTTTAGTTCAACTTTATAACAGAAATCACCTGCCGGTAAATTTACCTGATGAACTTTGGTCTTTAATTTATCTGCATTGGCATCATATGGACCTCCATGAGCTACTATTTGCCCACTCATTTTTCTGATTTTCCATGAAGTTTCGTCAGGATAATTATCAGTGTAAACCTCTACCGTAATATCATGTGGCACTACTTTAGCCACGTAAGCCTCAATATTTCTTTCATTGTTTGTTGCTCTGGCATCATTCGTTGTAATCACAGCTTTTAAGTTACTGGTACTCGTTACAGGCACAGCCCCTAAATTTACAGTTGCAATATCCCAAGTATTTAAAGAACCTGTCCAATTCACAGTATTAACGGTAGTAGAACCGTCTCTTACTTCAATCGTAGCAGAAGTAATTGGTGTATTTCCTGAATTTTGCACATCAACAGTAATGGTTACATTTGAACCTTCATTACAAGCCCCAAAAGGACCATTATCTGAAATGATAGCCAAATCCATACCGTTAGCTTTTGTCGGACAATCACCCACCTTAGCATAAGCATTCGCAGCACTAATTTGTTTCACTTCCTCAATTAATCTGTTCGGACAAATTTTATAAACAGTAGGCCAATATCCTATTGCATAAGCCTGATCTTGTGAAGCATCGTCAATAATAGGGTAAGTAGT
>JALTUD010000518.1 GCA_027047735.1 Flavobacteriales bacterium
AAAGCGTAACGCTCAATACTTTTACCAATTTACAAGATGTAAAAGTGATTAAAATGAACAAAGTTATTGATAGCTTTCCCATATTGCTTTTTTTATTTAGATATCAGTATTCTATGATTTTCATGGCCTAAGAAAACTAAATTCCATTTTCTTTGTACTCTCGTATCCCTAACACGAACAAAATGGGCGATACAAAGCTTTTTTTTGATTCCTTATCCGTCTTCATTAAAACTCACTTTCTATGCACTCATTTCACTCGCGTTAGGGATAGAAACGGCATCCTTTTGTGTTGTTGCATATATGCAACACAAAAGATATAGTGGATAGCCCGACCCTAAAACGTAAAAAGGTGCGTCCCGTTAGGGATGCACCTTTTTATGTTTTAGGGGAACGCCCAAATAATGATTAATTTATACCAAATCTTGAATATCTAACATTCCTATTACTTTCCCGTTTTCGGTTACTACAAGTTCATCTACTTTATTATTGGTAAATAGTTCTTGAGCTTTGTAAAGGATTTCGTTTCCTTCGATGGATAAGGGTCTGGATAAGTCTAAATCTCCAACATTTTTATTGATTCCTTCTGCTCCTTCGTTTTCGATTAATCGTCTTAAATCGCCGTCGGTGAAAATTCCGATTGGTTCGTTTGATTCACTGATAACAGTTACCGCTCCGAAACCTCCTGCTGTCATTTTTAATAAGCAGTCGCTGATTGGTGTGTCCGCTGTTACTACAGGATTGTTGTTGTTAATAGCGTCTTTTACCTTAACCGTCATTAGTCGAGTATGTACTTCAAATTCTTCAGTACCTATTTTTGTGAAATTGTTTTCGGTTAATTGTTTCATGATTTTCCAAGGAACGGTAATGGTGTGTACGCCTAAGTTGATTGCGTTTCTTACGTGTTCGGTATTGCGAACTGATGAGAACATCACCTTTGTATTGTATCCGTAATAATTTACGGCTTCTACGCACTGCTCAACCAAAGCTAAAGCGTCGTGTCCTTGGTCTTGTAATCTTCCTACTAGCGGACAAACGTATGTAGCTCCTGCATTCATTGCCATATAAGCTTGTTGCAACGTATAAACCAAATGAATGTTTACCATAAACCCTTCATTGGTTAATTGTTTACAAGCTTTAACACCTTCCATTGAGATAGGAATTTTATATACCGTTTTTTTACGGTCTAGTCCCAAAGCTTCTTGTCGATATGCTTC
>JALTUD010000519.1 GCA_027047735.1 Flavobacteriales bacterium
CGTCATAAGTCCCTGCATTTTCATAGCAGTATCCTTCATATTTATGAGAGCCTTCTCCGTATCCGTTTTCAAACCACCAGTTCCAATTTTGAATACCGATACTATCGGTAGATTGACTGGCAAAATTTACGCATATAGGAGCACATCCTCCTGTTGTATCTTGCACAAAAATAGCCGTAGGTTTATGTTTAACTTTGATTGTATCCACGATAGTATCCATACATCCCATATCGGAAGTAACCGCTAATTGAACAACATAATCACCATGCCTTCCATAGTTGAAAGTAGGATTCTCAATAGATGAACCAGAGTTATTATCATCGCCAAATTCCCAGTTAAAACCAACGTTACTTCCCGATTGAATCGTAGAAGTATTGGTGAAAACCGTTGGCGGTTGATTTTCACAAACCTCAGAAGCTGTAAAGCTGACTAAAGGTAACGGATATACCGTAACATTTTGTTGGAAATCAGAAGTACAATTGTCGGTAGATGTTACCGTAAGTGTAACCGAATAAGTATCAGGGGTTTGATAAAGATGCAATGGGTTTTGTAAAGAAATAGGTGGTGTATTATCACCAAAATCCCATGCCCATTGGCTTAGTACACCCGGAGAATTAATAATAGAGTTATCCGTAAAAGGAATGGTTTGTTCCAAACAAGCATTTTGCATAGAGAAAGCTACTAGAGGCATTGGATAGATAATAATGTCTTGTTCTATGGTATCTTTACAACCGTTATCACTGGTCGCAATATGTTGCACCGTATAAGTTCCGTCTTGTGCGTAATGATGGTTCTCATCTTGGTTAGTCGAGTAGTTTAAATCTCCGAAATCCCAATTCCATCCGGTAATATTTCCAAGTGAAATAGTAGAAGCATCAATAAAATGAGCGGTATCACTTTGACAAACGTTGGCAAACGTAAAATTAGCATTCGGAACAGCGAATACATTTACATTTTTTGAAACTGTATCCAAACAGCCGTTGATTGAAGCCACAACTTCCGTAACAGTATAAGTTCCTTCACTTTGGTAGGTATAATAAGGAGTATTTGTTTGAGCATTAACAGCAGGTAAAGGGTTTTCTCCGAAATTCCAAGCATAGGCAGCAATAACGTCAGGAGATGAAACGGTAGAAGCATCGACAAAAGGTAAAGAATCATACAAACATTTCTCGGTAAACGTAAAGTCTGCATTGGGTTTAGGATAAGTAAG
>JALTUD010000520.1 GCA_027047735.1 Flavobacteriales bacterium
TACACGTAGCCAAAGTTGCAGGAATGCCTAAACCGGTGCTGGACAGAGCCAATCAAATACTAAAAAAATTGGAAAAATCGCACTCTGCCGAAGAGTTACAAAGCAAGACCAAGGAGCTGTCCGAAGATGCGGGAATGCAACTCAGTTTCTTCCAACTCGACGACCCCGTACTGCAACAAATAAAAGACGAAATCACCAAAATAGACATCAATACCCTTACCCCGATAGAAGCACTGATGAAACTAAATGAAATAAAAAAACTGGTGGGAGGTTAAGATGATTTGGGCGTTCCCATTACGGCATAAAAAAGCAGTTTCGTTGCACTACACTGCTTTTTAACGCCGTAATGGTCGGGCTATCCGTTATATCTTTTGTGTTGCATATATGCAACAACACAAAAGGATGCCACTTCTATCCCTAACGCAAGTGAAATAGGCGAAGAGAAAGTGAATTTTAGTTTTCATAATCACATAAGAAAACAAAATCAACAATTTTAAAACAATTATGTACCCAACTCTTTATCATTTTTTTTACGATGTATTCGGTATTGATATTCCGTTTCTAACTCGCCTGAAAACGTTTGGTTTCTTGGTCGCTTTAGCTTTTATCACAGCCAATTATTTTTTTCAAAAAGAAGTAAAGAGAAGAGTCTCTTTAGGAGAAATACCGGTCTATAAAGATAAAATATCACCGGAAGAACACGTTAGTATCATCACGCTAATCGCTATTATTTTCGGCTTTTTGGGAGCTAAAATTTTCGCATGGTTGGAAGACCCTGTCCCTATTTCCGAATTTCTTTCCGACCCTTTCGGTGGTTTGACCATCTACGGAGGATTAATAACGGCATTTGTTGCTTCGGTAATTTACCTAAAAAAACAAAAGATGCCATTGCTACCATTTATGGACGCCGTTGCCCCCGCACTAATGATAGCTTACGCCATCGGTCGTTTAGGTTGTCATTTTAGCGGAGATGGAGATTGGGGAATTGTAAATCATTCAACAAGTTTCCTCCCCGATTGGCTATGGAGCTACACTTATCCGAATAACGTTATCCATGAAGGAGTACTTATTCCCAACTGTCCATATTCCGATTTTTGCAGAGAACTTCCACAAGGCGTTTACCCTACTCCACTCTACGAAGCAATAGTATCATTTATTTTGTTTCTGATACTTTGGAAAATGAAAGACCGCATAAAAACATCGGGGATTATCTTTTTTACTTATGTATTATTCAACGGAATAGAACGATTTTTTATTGAAAAAATAAGAGTAAATGCTACTTATGATATTTACGGGTTTCACATCACACAAGCTGAAATTATTTCTTTTTTCTTCGTGTTTATCGGAGTTATCGGCATCCTTTGGTTGAAAAAACAACAAAACACCATTAAGACATAACAAATATTCAAAGTAACTTTAGAGCATATACATTTATGCTATGAAAAAAGTTCACTTTATTGCCATAGGCGGAAGTGCGATGCACAATCTTGCCATTGCTCTAAAATTAAAAGGATACCACGTTACAGGAAGCGATGATGAAATATTCAGTCCCTCAAAAGAACGGTTAGACAAATACGGACTGCTTCCTGAGAAAACAGGCTGGAATACGGAGTTAATTACACCGGATTTAGACAGCGTAATTGTAGGTATGCACGCAAGAGAGGACAATCCGGAATTACTGAAAGCTCAAGAATTAGGGCTAAAGATATTTTCATATCCGGAGTACATCTATGAGCAAACAAAAGACAAAACAAGAGTAGTTATAGGAGGTAGCCACGGAAAAACTTCCATCACCTCAATGATTCTTCACGTATTAAACCAATTAGGTATCAACCACGACTATATGGTAGGAGCTCAACTAGAGGGGTTTGAGTGTATGGTAAAACTTTCGGAAGATGCTAAAATAGCGGTTCTTGAAGGCGATGAATATTTGAGTTCACCCATCGACCGAAGACCTAAATTTCATCTTTACCACCCCGATATTGCTTTGCTTAGCGGTATTGCTTGGGATCATATTAATGTCTTTCCTACGTTTGAAAACTATGTTGAACAGTTTCAAATATTTGTCGATAAGATAGAGCCCAACGGAACAATTGTTTATTATGAGGGAGACAAAAATGTAAAAAAAGTAGCCACCAATGCCCGGGAAGATGTAACACAAATTCCATACAACACACCTGATTATACTATTGAAAACGGAACTACTTTTTTACTTACTGAAAACAAAAAATATCCATTGCTGATTTTCGGAGAACACAACCTCCAAAACCTCAACGGAGCGATGCAGGTTTGCAAAGCAATAGGAATTAAATCTGAAGATTTTCTTCAAGCCATTCAATCATTCAAAGGAGCATCAAAACGGTTAGAACTGGTAAAAAAGGATGATTCTTTCGCTCTCTATAAAGATTTTGCCCACTCTCCATCCAAACTAAAAGCTACTACACAGGCTGTAAAACAACAATATCCGAGTCGCGAATTGATTGCTTGTATGGAATTACATACATTTAGTAGTTTGAATAAAGCCTTTCTATCACAATACAAAGGAGCAATGCAAAATGCAGATATTGCCTTTGTCTATTTCAATCCGAAAACATTAACACACAAAAAACTGGAAAACATAACTCCCGAAGAGGTAAAAAAAGCTTTTGCCACCGATAACATCACCATATATACCGATTCAAATAAATTGGTAGAAGATCTCAAAAAAATAAATTGGAACAACAAAAATTTATTAATGATGAGTAGCGGTAATTTTGATGGTATTGATTTTGAGGAATTAGCGGAGAGGTTAAGAAAATAAAAACACTTTATTAGGTTCGTTTCAATATTTAAATGGTATATATCCTAACACAAAAAAAACTTGATTAATTGTTTAAACAACTAATCAAGTTTTTACTTTCTCTCAACTAAAAAATATTGTAATAGCTTTACAGCTTCGTTAACCGTTCATTATACTCATTATTACCAGCATAACTGTAAGTTAATCCTTCAGAATCTATGCATGTTTGTTGTGCCAAAAAGACAAGAGAATAAAAGAAAATCCAGATGAGTAATATTATTTTTTATAATAATAGGTTTTTATATTCTCTACACTAACAAGGTAAAGAAATAGTGGTTGCCAAGATGAGTAAATTTATACCTATTAGGACAAGTTTTTTCGTTATTCAAGAAATCAAAAATTTCTTTCTCAACTCCAATTTACATGCGTTAGGGATTGTATCCCTAACATGAAATGAAAGTAAGCACATAAAGCGGTTTTGTCGCCCTCATACTTCTTCATATTTTATTTCCATAGTGGGGCTATGCAAAGAAAATATTTATCGTCTGAGAACTACAAATTCCACTTTCTTGTACTTATTTCATTCCGCGTTAGGGATAGGAGTGGCATCCTTTTGGGTTGTTGCATATATGCAACCCAAAAGATATAACGGATAGCCCGACCATTACGGCGTTAAAAAGCAGTGAAGTGCAACGAAACTACTTTTTTATGCTGTAATGGGAACGCCCAAATTAATATCTTTAATACCTTTGAAAAATGAATATACGTAAAGCGGTTACAAATGATTTTCCTCAGATTTTGGATTTGATAAAAGAATTGGCTGAATTTGAGAATGCTTCGCATAAGGTTACCAATACGGTAGCACAAATGATTAAAGAACGGGATTCTTTTTGGGTGTTCGTTGCTGAAAATGAACATAACGAGATTGTAGGTATTGCTCTTTGTTATGAGGCTTATTCTACTTGGGTAGGAAAATATTTGTTTTTAGAAGATTTGATTGTGAATGAAAAATACAGAGGGAAAGGTATGGGTTCTCTGTTAATTCGTGAGGTTTTTAAGATGGCTAAAGAGAGAAAATACAAGCGTGTTCGTTGGCAAGTGCTGAACTGGAACAGCAAGGCTATTGAGTTTTATGAGAAACTGGGGGCTTCGATTGACCGAGAATGGTATAATTGCGATTTTGATGAGGAAAAAATAAATTCTTTGGGGTACTAAACCTTTGCTCTATTTGGTAGTCTTACCTGTGTATGAATAGCATCAATCTGACCGATAAAAATATAATTTCTTTGATTCACCGAAAAGTGTTTGACAAGGCTTTTGACCTTATTGTGGATCAATATCATCAAAAATTATATTGGCATATTCGTCGAATTGTTTTTTCGCACGATGATGCAAATGACGTGCTTCAAAATACATTCATCAAGGTGTGGAAGGCGTTGCCTAAATTTAGAGGTGATGCTAAAATTTATACATGGCTGTTTCGTATTGCTACGAATGAATCAATTACTTTTATCAATAAGCAGAAAGTTCACTTATCCTTTGATGATGTTTCAGGGAGGATACCTTCTCCTCAACAATTGGGCATTGATTTAACAGCTTCGGAAATTGAACAAAAACTGGAATATGCTATTGCTTCTCTCCCTGAAAAACAGCGAATTGTTTTTAACCTGAGATATTTTGAAGAAATGAAATATGAAGATATTTCGGATATTACGGGAACTTCCGTTGGTGGACTAAAAGCGAACTATCATCTTGCGGTTAAGAAAATAGAGGAATATTTAACTGCTTAAATCTCTCTAATGATGCGAATGTTTTCGTCCTTCTGCGTGTGCTTTTTCGTGTAGATAATCGGTATAAAGAATGCCTTTTAAATGGTCAACTT
>JALTUD010000521.1 GCA_027047735.1 Flavobacteriales bacterium
GTTTTAGTTTCTTAAAGCGACAATAAGCTATCACTTCACAAAAGAAAAAATCCTATCCCAACGTATCGTACCTTTTTCCGGATGTTTAGACATCCAAACAAACGAAGCCGTTCCCACAACGTGGTCGTCCGGAACAAATCCCCAATAACGAGAATCAACCGAACCGTGCCTATTGTCTCCCATCAGCCAATAATAATCTTTTTCAAAAGTATATTGATTAACTTTTTCACCGTCAATATAAATTTCACCATTTCTGTTTTCTATCGTATGATTTTCATAGGCGTGAATGATGCGTTTGTATAAAATATAGTTTCGCTCATTCATTTCTATCGTGCTACTTTTAGCCGGAATATACAAAGGTCCAAAATTATCTCTCGTCCAATCAAAATCAGGATGATGCGGATAAATAGGGTAGTACCTGCCTTCCTTAGCATAGTCGTATCCTTTTTGATGAAAATCTATGGAAACTTTAACTACTCCCGGATATTTTTTTAATTGTTCGGCAATAGTCGGCGTACAAGGTAAAATAGCAACAGCTTTATTGGTTTCAGGACTAATTCCTTCTTGTACATCTTTTCGGTATATATCATATTCATCAACTAAATAATCGATGTTAAACGGTGTTGTTCCTTCAAAATCAAAACGGTATTGATATTGTCCGAATAATGGAAATTCTTCGGGTTTACCGTCAATATGAACCAATCCGTTTACAATCGAAAGTGTATCGCCAGCTATCCCCACGCATCGTTTGATATAGTTTTCTTTTTTATCATTAGGTAAGTGAAGTACTCCTTCGGTTTCTTTTATAAAACTACCGATTCCACCACCTTCTGCCAGACGTTTTCTTTCCTTATCAAAAGCTTTATCCTTAATTTTTTCAAAATCTTCACTTTTCATAGGGACAAATTCATTGTAAATTCGTCCGTCTTTCCCTTGCACGGGAACGGTTTTTCCTGCTCTTTGAAAAGCACCGTCACGGACAAATGAATAATAGTCATGTGCCACAACTTCCGAGTGAAGAATAACAGAATCTCCCACCGGCCAATTAAAGACCATAATATCTCTACGTTCTATTTTCCCGTATCCCGGTAATCTGAAATAGTCATTCTTAATCCATTCTACATAACTAGGTATCATCGTGCCCGGTATTCTATTGTGAATAAAAGGAATAGAAAGAGGTGTTTCAGGAATCTTAGGGCCGTATTTTA
>JALTUD010000522.1 GCA_027047735.1 Flavobacteriales bacterium
GTTGGAAAGACAGAAGAGGCTAAAACATTCTTTTTGAAGTATGCAGAAGCTAAAGGAGATGCAAAATTAAAAAAGGATTTTAATGAGATGATTGATTGGGCTGAATCACATGGTGATGATGCTACACCATATATTGTTGCTCCCACTAATATTGAAACGAATGGATATAGCATGGGAGAGTGTGAATTTCAAGAAGGGGTTTTAACTGGAATGGCGAAGTCTTCTGATGAAGGAAAAACAGTTTTTTATAATTTAGGTTATAGTAAAAAAACAGCAGATAATACTTTTGATTCTCCAGTTATCCTATCGAAAAAATTAACGAGTGAATATTATACAGGATATCCTACGGTAACTAAAGATGGAAAGACTATTTATTTTACGGCAAACTCATCGGAGAAGAATAAATATAAACCCGGAAAAAGTAAAAAAGCTGATTATAGTTCAAAGGGAATTAATGTTTTAAAGATTTACAAATCGGAATTTGTTGATGGAGATTGGACGGAGAGGAAAGAGCTATCATTTAATAGTAATGAGTATAGTTGTGCACATCCTTACATTACTGAAGATGGTAAAACGTTGTATTTTGTTTCAAATATGGAAGGGGGTCAAGGAGGTTATGATGTATATAAAGCAACTTTAAATAGTGATGGTACATATAGTAAACCTCAAAATGTAGGTAGCAATGTGAACACCAAATTAGATGAGATGACACCATCTGTTATGGATAATAATTTATATTTCTCCTCTCGTGGGCATTTTGGTTTTGGTGGTTCTGATATTTTTAAATCTGAAATAAAAAAGGATGGAAGTTTTGGAAAAGCTGAAAATGTAGGTAAACCTTTAAATTCTACTTATGATGATTTTGCTTTTATGCCGAATCGTGATAATGTTTCAGGATATTTATCTTCTAATAGAGATGGTGAAAATGGAGAGGATAAAATTTATTCGTTTAAATTAATTCCTGCCGAATACAAGGTCTTGGATAAAGAAACCGGTGAGCCAATTGCAAATACTAAAATCACGGTATATGAAAAAGTAAACGGTGAATGGGTTGAATCTTCTGTAAATGTGTCTGATGAAAACGGGGTATGGGGAACAAATTTTGCTAAAAATAAAGATTATAAAATAGTATATGATAATCCTAATTACGAGTTAAAAGAGATTGTTTTAAAAGCGAATGATAAAAGAAGAGCAAAAAAGATTGAACAAATTAAGAGTGGAGTAAAACTAGAACGTGCCATTTTGTTTGGTCAGATTATAGATGCGATTACTAATAAAGCCGTAGAAGGAGTTGTTATTGAATTATATGAAAAGCAACCGAATGGGGAGTATAAAAAAGTAGGTAGTGTTCTATCAGATAAATATGGTTCTTGGAAACATAATATCAGAAGAGATAAAGATTATAAAGTTAAAATGAAAAAGGATAAATTTGATGAGAAAGAGTTTGTCATTCCAGCAGCTTTGGCTAATGATCCTAATCGTTCCAGTTTGATTGAGTCAATGAATCCTATGAAGTTTAATCCTACGGCAAAGAAAGATGTTAAATTGAAAATAAATAATATATATTTTTATTTTGCTAAAGGAAAGATTAAAGAAGAATCATATCCTATTTTAGATAATATTGTTGATTATTTAAATACAAATCCTAATATTAGGATTGAGATAAGTGCTCATACTGACTGTGTGGGTAAAGATTCATACAACTTAGCTTTATCTAAGAAAAGAGCTAAGGCTTGTTATGATTATTTAGTACAGCATGGTATTGATAAAAGTAGGTTGAAAGCTGTTGGTTATGGTGAAAAACATCTGTTAAATGATTGTGCTCTTCAACGTAGAGATGAAAAAGCAGCAGCGATTAACAGACGTGTAGAAATAAAAGTACTTTAATAAATGATTTGATTTTTATTTCCTGTGGTATTTTTTATCACAGGATTTTTTTTGTTTTTTATATATGAAAATATTCAAAGTAATAATTTTTTTGTCATTGGTTTTAGGTTTTTATCCGATTTTCGGTCAAACTGAGAAGATAGAATTAATAAAGGAGAAGTTGAATACTGCACCCGCTGAAGAAAAACCACATCTCTTAAATTTGCTTTCAAAATCCTTGTTACGATATAATCGAAAAGAGAGTTTATTTTATGCTGATGAAGCGATTGATTTGGCTAGTGATTTGGGGGATGTAGAAGAGGAAATGGCGGGGTATTTGAATAGGGGGCGTGCTTTATCCCGATTAGGAAAGCATAAAAAAGCAATTGAAGCGTATGATGTGCCTATTAAAACAGATAGAGATTTTGGAAATGATAGTGGTTTAGCATATCTTTTAACTCTTGAGGCTGAGGAGTTTAAAGAGTTAGGGGAGTATTCTAAAGGAAGAAAAGCACTTGAAGAAGCCTATTCTTTGTACGATAAATTATCTGATGAAGATGGAATGGGGTATGTAGCATCTGAGAGAGGTGCGTTGGAACGTAAAGCAGGTAAAAGCAAAGACGCTATAAAGTACTATGAAAAAGCCGTAAAACATTATAAAAAATCAAAGAATAAACAAGGAGAAGTACAGTCATTAATGACGATGGGAGCTATTAATGCGAATAGAGGTGATTACAATCGTTCTTTGGAATTATTAACTGATGCAAAAAATCTAGCAAAAAAATACGGATTTAATTCTTTACAGCGAAATATTGAAAAAAACATTGAGGTTGTTGAATCGAATAGAAAAGCTAAAGAAGCAATGACAACCGAAGTAGATAAAGAGAGAGAGCAACAAATAGAAAGTACCATTGAGAATTTAGAAACTATCAAAGTTAAGTCACTTGAGCAAATTGAACAATTGAGTGAAGCGAATCAAATCCTAGCTTTAAAAGAACGCTTGCAAAAAGAAGAGTACGAAAGAAAATTAAAAGAAGAAGAAGAGGCAAAGCGTCAATTAGAACAACAAAAAAAATTGGCTGAAACTGCGGCTCTTGCCAGCAAAGCAGAAAAAGAAAAACAAGAGGTACAAAATCGACTTTTAGAAGAAGAAAATAAGAAGCAACTTATCATGTTGATTGGAGTTGCTGTCGGTATGGTTTTATTTGCGATTCTTATTGTATTTATTCTTAAAAGTAATAGAGAAAGGAAAAAAGCAAACGAAGCTCTATTAGCTAAAAATAAATTGATAGAAGATCAAAAAAATGTTTTGGTTACTCAAAAAGAAGAATTAGAACATAAAAGTAAAAACATAAAAGAGAGTTTGGATTATGCACAGAAAATTCAGCGTTCTATTCTGCCTCCTATTGAAGGTTTACAAACTATTTTTTCTGATTCTTTTGTGTTTTTTAGACCAAAAGATATTGTAAGTGGTGATTTTTACTGGTTTTATGAATACGGAGATAAAGTATATGTTTCTGTATCGGATTGTACCGGACATGGTGTTCCCGGTGCTTTTATGTCTATTATTGGTAATAATTTAATTGAAAAAGCAATAATAGAGGAGAAAATTGAACGTCCGGCTGATGTGCTTAAATTCATGAGTGATAAAATTAATGAAAAATTAGGAATGGATTCCGGTAATGCTTCTGTGAAAGACGGTATGGATATGACTTTAATTTGTATCGATAAAAAAACGAATAAATTGAGTTTTGCCGGAGCAAGAAATCCTCTATACTTGCTTAGAGATGGGAAGATGCAAGAAATAAAAGCAACGCGTCGTTCTGTGGGGTATAATAGTAAGGGTGGTGCTTCTGAATTTGAAAATATTGAACTTCAATTACAAAGAGGTGATCGTTTATATATGTTCTCCGATGGTTTTGCTGACCAAAAAGGAGGCCCTAAAGGAAAGAAGTTTTATTACAAACCTTTTAGAGAAATTTTGGAAAAAACAGGGACAGAACCTATGGAACATCAAAAAGAGGTCTTGGAATCCACTATTGTGGATTGGATGAATGGTGGTGAGCAGTTGGATGATATGTTGGTGCTGGGTATTCAAATTTAAATTTTTTTCAAGGGTGTTATGACTAATCGAATTTCAACATACAAAGAGTTTTATCCATTTTATTTATCGGAACATAGTCATCCGCTTAATCGGGCTTTTCATTTTTTTGGAACTACGCTTGTTTTGATTTTATTATTCTTTTATTTTAAAACTTTAAATGGTTCTTTTTTGTTAGCTGTTCCTTTTGCCGGATATGGTTTTGCTTGGGTGGGACATTTCTTTGTTGAAAAGAATAAACCGGCTACGTTCAAATATCCGTTTTGGAGTTTTATCTCTGATTTTAGAATGTATTTTGATATTATTAGAGGGGAAGTTAAGTTGTGGTAGTTGATGCTAGGTGTCGTTTATTTGCGTTAGGGATTGTATCCCTAACACAAGTAAAATGAGCACTATAAAGTGCTTTTATTTCCTTTATATTTAGTAGAGGTTAATTACAGCTTGTTTATAAGTTAAAAATTAATTCTTTTCATTTCACTCGTCGTTATTTTTGCGAACCATAGCTACGGCTATGCTTCTTAAAAATGCCTAGATTGAAAAGAAAATAATCTAATTTCACTTTTATACCCAAGCTGTAAATAACCTCTTCAAAAATTATTTCCATAGCTCGGCTATGCAAAGAATTTTTTCATCATCTAAAGAAACTAAAACTCACTTTCTATGCACTCATTCCACTTGCGTTAGGGAT
>JALTUD010000523.1 GCA_027047735.1 Flavobacteriales bacterium
ATGCCGGATTTGACCAAAATCCTTCGGTTTGTTATGAAAATACAAGCAATACAAATGATGCTGTTTATTCTGTTACACTTATTGTGAAAAATGATTTGGGGTGTTACGATACACTGACAAAAACAGATTTAATCACGAGCTATCACAATCCTATTTCTGATTTTGTGGTTACTCCTGATGAAGCAAATATGTATGAAGGTGAAATTACCACGACAAATAACAGTATAGGTGCTGATGATTATTTTTGGGATTTTGATAACGATACTACTTCTACTCTCTTTGAACCGGTTATTCATTATACCGATACAGGAGTTTACAATGTAATGTTGGTCGCGAATACCATTCATAATTGTTCCGATACAAGTTTCCAAAATGTGAAAATAATTCCGGTTATTAGTATTTTTATTCCTAATGCCTTTACACCGGACGGAGACGGTAATAATGATGGTTTTATCTTTAAAGGATATGGCATTGATTTGGCAACAACTAAGTTTTATATTTTTGATCGCTGGGGTACTTTGATTTACTATACAGAAAATAATACTCCTTGGGACGGAACATACAAAGGTCAAAAGGCTATACAAGATACATATGTCTATAAACTATTCTGTAAAGACGACTTTGGTAAACCGCATAAGTTTATCGGGCATGTGAATTTGTTGAGGTAAGTAAAGATTTAGGCAACCTTTCTTTTTGGGTATCGTCTTTTTTTGTGTGACTTAACATTTTTATCATGAAAAAGAACTTATCAACTATACTACTACTATTAATCAACCTATTTTTTTGGGGGCAGAAAGAAAATCGTTCAGGTTGGTCGGTTACTCCCTTTGAGAGAAAAGTTTTTATTGAAAATAAAGGACAATTTAATCATTATAAGGAATATGATGATGTTGACAAACAGAATTTAAAATATTGCATAGATAAAGATTATAAAGTCTTTTTCTATCCTAATAAAATCACTTATAAGTTTACCGATATAAAATTCATCAGTAAACATAGTCCGGAAGGTAAAGGAAAACCAAAAGAAGAACGTAGAAAAGTTACCACTCAACAAATCACTGTAGAATGGCTAAATGCTAATCCTTCTCCCTTAATTATTAACGAACAACCTGATGACGCTTCCTATATCTATTCGGGTAAAAATCAATCCAACAATCAAACCTTTTACTATAACTGTAAAGGTTATAAGAAAATAACCTACAAGA
>JALTUD010000524.1 GCA_027047735.1 Flavobacteriales bacterium
CGGGAACACTTTAAATTTTGATGATTTGTTTGTTACCATGCCTCCAAATGTCTTTACACCTAATGGAGATGGTGAAAACGATTATTTTGAATTGACTTTAAATCCTTTGGTTGCAGAATGTTCTTCGATTGTGATTTTTAACCGTTGGGGGCAAAAAGTGTTTGAGTCGGATAATGCTGATGTGAAGTGGGATGGAAAAACCAAGAAAGGTAAAAAAGTTCCAAGTGGTACTTACTATTACATTATTGATTTGAATGGAATTGTGTACAAAGGTACATTGATGATAATGCGTTAGGGATTGTATCCCTAACACAGTTAATCTAAGCACAATAAAATGTTTTTAGTATCCTTATACTTCTTCATATTTTATTTCCATAGCTTGGGCTATGCAAAGAAAATATTCATCGTCTAAGAATACTAAATTCCATTTTCTTTGCACTTACCTCAACTGCGTTAGGGATAGAACGGCGTGTTTGAACTCCTTTTTGCCCTCCTCCTTTTGAGGGCAAAAAGAGTGAGTAGTGATAGCCCGACCCTTTTTTGCAAAACAAACGTTTCGCGTGAGCGATATGTTTGTTTTGCAAAAAAGGGGAACGCCCTAATGCCTGTAATTTAAAATTTTACCATTGTTTTCAAGGATTATTTTTCCTCTTTTTTTAGGGTTTTTAGGTTGTTTGCCGGGTTTGTGTGCGACTGTGCAAATTACTATTCCTTGCCAAGGAGTGCCGAAAAAATTGGTAATCTCTGCTCCGTTGACGATGAGTTTGGCTTTCTTTTCCAGATAGATTCTAGAGCCTTTGCTCATGTGAACGAGATTATTTACAGTTAAGGTTTGGCGTTTCCTGACGATAATATCTCCTTGAATAATCATAGCCTTGTTCCACACGGTATCGTACCAAATATTGATGACATTCGTATCGATGTATTCGTTGGCTGTAGTCAGACCGATTCGATTAGGGTGAGTAGAGTAGAGATAATGAACATATCCGATTTGTTTGGGTGAAAGGTAATTCCGGCAAATATTATAGCCCATTATATTATTGCTTACATCGGTATTGTTGCAGGGAATGAATCCGAACTTATCTTTTGGTGGCAAGTCGTCAAATTGAGGATAATTAGTGTGCCGTAAGCCGAGGGTGTGTCCGAGTTCGTGTGCAATAAGTTGTGCATTTGCCCAGTCTCCTCCTTTGATGAGGTTAGACATATTTAAGAAGTAAGGGCGAGGACCGCAACCGAAAGCTACACCGCTGACTGTACTGCCGGTAAGAAAGATGTGGATGTGTGAGGTATCTTTATGAGCATACTTTTCCCAATTGTAAGGGTCGCAGTTCAAGTCTCTTTTTTGGTAGTAAAAGAGTTCTTTCGGATTGTTTTTTTTTAATGGAGTTGTGAGCGTTAAAATGGTTGTGTTATTGTTGCGAGTGATGTTTTTTTTGTAGTATTTTTCTCCGTCAATGAGGATACTATCGGAGTTTCGCAACCGTTGATAATCTTGTTTTCTAAAGTAAATGGTTTTGTAGTCGGAAGAATCTATTTTTATAGCTCTTTTAGAAGGAGTCATGTAAATTCTGTTCCAAGCTATGGAATCGGTAAAATGAGAAATAGAATCCAGCCTGAATTGGATTCTACTGTCGGGAATAAAGTGTTTTTTACCGTCTTGAGCAAGAAGTGTAGAAGGAGATAATTGGCGGTAAAATCCATTAATCCAATCAAATTGTTTTTTGATGAGCTTCAGGCTATCCATCGTGTAGTTTTGGGCATCGTTCTCGTAACGATAAATCAAGTGAACGTGTGCCTTTAGGGTGATGACAGGATAAAGTAAAACATCAGTTTCCGGGTAAGGAATGTACTGCATTAACTCTTTTCTTTCTTGCGTAGATTGAGCAAAAAGAAGTAGTCTAAAAAGACTAAGGATTAACAGCAGTAGTATCGATTTTAATTTCATCCAATTGTTTTTTTATTGGTGCTATATAATCTTGAAATAGAATAAGAGCACTGTCCTTTAAAGGTTCAACTGTTGGAATGTCCAAGCTAAGCGGGTCAACCGGTTTGCCGTGAATGAAGATGCGGTAATCCAAGTGAGGTCCGGTAGAAACGCCCGAACTTCCTACTTCGCCTATTTTTTGACCTTGTTGAACGTGAGCTCCTTTTCGGATTCCTTTGGCAAAACTTCTCAGGTGCATATATTTAGTTACAATGTCGCCCGTAGAATGTTTGATTTTTACCAGTCTTCCGGCACCTCCTGCCCAGCCTGCAAAGATAACAATTCCATTCCCCGTAGCAACAACTTCCGTGCCTGAAGGGGCAGCGTAATCAACACCATGATGCGGACGATAATACTTTAGTACAGGGTGAAATCTTTTGTGCGAAAAACGAGAAGAAATTCGGGAGTACTCAAGAGGTGCAGATAGTAAAGCTCTTTTCATACTTTCTCCGCTTTCGCTGTAATAAGAAGGAGAAGGCATGGTATCGTTTTGATACCTGAAGAAATAATAATCTTTTCCGTTGTGATTGAACAGTACAGCTTTAATTTCATCTACGCCTACAAATTTATCTTTATCAATATACTTTGCATCATAGATTACTTTGTAATAATCACCTTTTTGTATACCGAAGAAATCGATACTCCACGCATACAATTTGGTAACTTTTAAAACCAAAGCAGGAGAAAGACCTTGATCGATAAAGGCGTTCCAAAGACTTGATGTTACCACTCCTCCGGCTTTTTGTTCTTTTTTTGTGATTTCTTTTTCTCCGGTATAAACGTTTACAGAATCTTTAAAGTCAAATACGACATAGTCAACAGCATTCTTTTGATAAACAAATTTTTCTAATTTGCGTGTAGAATCTTTGGATAAAAAAGCAGTGTAAAGGTGATTGGGTTTAATTTTTCGTACATCAAATACGGTGTCAAATTTTTCCGCAATTGTATGTATAATTGCCGGGCTAACATTGTATTTCGGTAGAATGTGAGAGAGTCCTT
This sequence comes from Flavobacteriales bacterium, assembly GCA_027047735.1. GTDB lineage: Bacteria > Bacteroidota > Bacteroidia > Flavobacteriales_D > Parvicellaceae > S010-51. Next base: position 2,984 of record JALTUD010000524.1, read on the forward strand.
CGTTCTTCTTGACGCGTGCGGTATCTATGATATAATTGTCAAACACGATTCCGTATTCTATTTTTGAAGGGGGAGTTTCCTCCGGAGTAGGTGTTAGTTGTTCTTTAGCAGTTTCCTTTTCATTAGGATTAGTTTGACAGGCGAGTAAAGAGAAAAAAAATAAATAGTATAAGATATGTTGTTTCATGAGTTTCTATGTGTAAAAAAGAATATGATGGGAGCAGGGCAAAAGTAACCGAATATACAGTTCTAACTTACGCTTCTAAAAAAGTCTTTTACACAATACAATGTTTTTAAACTTTTACTGTTAGTTTTGTAATTCTATTTTAAGAATAAAAAATTGAGAACTTTAAAAAACATAGTATTACTTTTATTTTTGTTATCGGCAGTGGTGGTGTTAGGGCAAAAGAAAAAAAAGAAAAAGAAAAATTTTCCTGCGGAATTTGGTTTTCAAATCAAACCCATTATACCTGTCAATTACTTTGGTGCCGGTGAGCAAACTTTTTCGGATAGTGTGGTTGACTTATCACTAAATTCAACTTTGGGTATGAGTTTCGGAGTCTTAATCCGTCAGAAAATCACCTCAAAAATAGCGGTAGAAACCGGAATATCTCAAATCAAGAGAAACTATATCATGCGGGGTAAAGGAACAAAGTACGGAACAAGCGATGAAGGGAAGTTCGGCTACGTGAGTTATCAAATTCCGCTTCAAGGGTTGTTTTATATACAATTGGCAGAACGGATTTTTATGAATACTACTGCGGGAGTAGGGGTGGATATGTATCCTTCAAGCATAACATCAAAAGGCGATAAATATTTGATACATCAGTTGACTTTGCGACAACATTGGATTAATTTTTCGATGTTGGCGAATTTGGGTGTGGAGTACAGAACGGAGAAAAAAGGAACTTTTTATTTTGGTTTTTCTTTCAATAAACCGTTTTCTCCTATTGGGGAAACAACTTTTAAATATTATTACAAAGACAATCAGGTAACCAAAACAACCACTTTTTTAAATGGTAATTACCTAACCATTGATTTGCGTTTCTTCTTTCCTGAAAATAAGGATAAGTAGGAACGCAATCGTTTTTGTTTTTGATGAATTAAAATTCATTTCTGTCGTGTTCTTTATGTTCTATGTAAGATAAGTATAAAGTTCGTATCTTTGTACAATAATAGAAAAATAGAAGAATGAAATATATTATAATATCATTGCTGAGTTTACTTTTTCTCAAAGGTCATTCTCAAGATGACTTAACATTGGAGGATGCTATAAAAGTTGGTTTAGCACAAAATTTCGATATTGTAATTGCTCAAAAAAGTGTAGAAATAAGCCAAAATAACAACACTTGGGGACAAGCAGGACGATACCCGAGTTTGGATATTGGTGTACAACAAGGAAACAATCTATCTGACCAAAGAAACAATCCGACCTCGTTTATTCAGCAAATTATACGAACTCATTCTTTGCAAGGGAATGTAACCTTAAATTGGGTATTGTTTAATGGTTTTAAAGTAAAGGCAAACAAGGAAAAACTTCAAGAGTTAACCAATCAAAGTGAAGGGAACGCCTCGCTAATTGTTCAAAACACCATTCAAGCAATTACCTTGGCGTATTATAATGCGAAACTGCAAAGGGAAAAAATAGCTTTGCTCAA
>JALTUD010000525.1 GCA_027047735.1 Flavobacteriales bacterium
TCCGCATTGCCGTTGGAACACGTATAGCCAACACAGGCTCATAAGCAATACGGGTTTTTTTACTAAATTTGAAAATTGAAATTTAAATCAACGTTCCGGGAAATTAAAAATAACAGCTTTGAAATCCCGTACTGCTCATAGCCCAACCGTTGTGCTTCATACTGACAGAACTAAGAAAATTGAATGAATAGAAACAGAAAAATATCGCCTCAAGCAATTTTAGCTTTAAAAGAAGCCTTATCAGTAATTACTTGGAAAAAAGATGACTTGAGAGATTTTCTCAAATATTCAATGGATAATTCTGCAATTTTAGGAACTATAAATTGGAATGGAACAAAAAGAGAAAGTGTCAAGGAGTTAGTCGAACGAATGACAAATCGACCAGACCTTTATCAAACAGATTTAATGAATTTACTATTAGCTGTAACAGACCTAACAGATTTTCCACAATTAGAGTTTTGGGACGAAGACGGAACGAAAAAAGCTAAAGCAAAAAGGGCTGTCGAAAATTTAAGAAAGTATACAAAAGGTTACATACAAATAACTAAAGAACAAGAAGAAGCTAAAAAACGTAGGGAAAAATCTGAATTAAAGATTGCAAAAAATAAATCACTACAAACAGAATTAGAAGAGTTAAAAAAACTCTTCAATAAATTAGCCACAAATACAAATTTCCAACAACGAGGATTTGAATTTGAAAAATTCTTAAATGAACTATTCCAACTTTATGAACTTGACCCAAAAGCTTCATTCAAAAATCACGGAGAACAAATAGATGGTGCTTTCACTTTTGATGGAACTGACTATCTATTGGAAGCTAAATGGAAACAACAAGTTAATAGAACTGACTTGGCAACGTTTACTTTCAAAGTAGAAAACAAGTTAAAAATTGCAATGGGACTTTTAATTACGGTAGAAGGACTGACACCAGAGGCAATTTCACCCGGGTTCAAATCAATAATAATTATGGACGGAATGGATTTGATTTCAATTTTAGACGGTAGAGTAAGCTTACCTGATTTACTTTATAAAAAACGGAGAAAAGCCAATGAAACTGGAAATATTTATATCCCATTCAATCAACTATGAAAAAGTACGAAAGCACAACATCGGCTATACGCCATGCCGCAATTAGTTGTATATTTGACAATTAAGCGTTAAATGAAAATATAGGTAAACAGAAAAATATAACTTTGAAAC
>JALTUD010000526.1 GCA_027047735.1 Flavobacteriales bacterium
AGTAACTAAACCGTATCAACCTATTGCTAATGATAATGTTAAAATTGGACTTTTGGTTGAAAGTACAGCAACTAATTTGGTTAAGTTTTTTAAAAAGAAAACATTAAGTTACGGTGATTTAGATTGGGAGCATTTTAACCAACCTCACAATGATATTATGTTTACTTACCTTAACCACAAGCAAATGTATTATCGCATCGGCGAGATAAGCAAAGATATTCTTTACTTTTTTGAGTACGGCGTTTTCCCGCAAGACGTTCCTCGTGTGTTCTTTGGAGGGAATCCTTTTAAACGGCACAAAGCAAAAAAAATAGTACTAAAAAGTAATGATTAATCTTACTTACATGAAGCTCAATAGAGCTAATTCATATGATTTTAATCCAAATCCTGCAATAACACCTTTGCAGTTTTTAGCCATCAAGGAAGTTTGTCTGTAAGGTTCTCTATCGTAAATGTTTGAAATGTGAACCTCTACAACTTCTGTTTCTATAGCAGATACGGCATCGGCAATTGCTACGGAAGTATGCGTGTATCCTCCGGCATTAAAGACGATACCATGAGCCGAAAAACCTACTTCTTGTAATTTGTTGATTAGCTCACCCTCAACATTGCTTTGATAATATTCCAATTCAAATTCATCAGCAAAGGCGTCTTGTAATTCTTTTAAGTAATTATCGAAATTTTCGATTCCGTATATTTCCGGTTCACGTTTACCCAGAAGGTTTAAGTTAGGGCCATTTATTATGTAAATTTTTTTCATGCTATTTATTGTTGGTTTACAAACGAAAACCAATTACAGAAACATCATCTAATTGTTCTCGTTCGTTTTTCCAATTATTAATCTCTTTCCCTAATTCTTCACGTTGTTTATCTAGTGGCAAAGTACTTATTTTTAGTATGAATTTCCTAAATCGAGGGTAAAAATATTTTTTCCCTTTTGTTCCTCCTTTTTGGTCGGGGAACCCATCGGTTGAAATGTAAAACAAATCATCTTTTTGCAACAATACATCATATTGCTGAAAAAGTGTTGTTTGATTACTCCCCAATTGGAACTTTTGTCCTTTCAATTCTTCCAAACTTCCGTTTCTAACATGATACAAAGGTATATGTACACCTGCATAAGTCAATTTATTACCAACAATTCTACAAACTGCTATATCTAAGCCGTGTTTTGTTGCCTCTTTATCTTCTTTGTTTAAACGTTTTTGCAAACGTACATGCAGTTGTTCTAAAATATATTGAGGCTCTGTTATTCCTTCTGCAACAATTTGATTTAATATGTTTAACCCAATTAACGTCATAAAGGCACCGGGAACTCCGTGACCTGTGCAATCGGCTAAAGCTATTAGTTTTTGGTTATTGTGTTCTGCTACCCAATAAAAATCGCCACTTACAATATCTTTGGGTTGAAAGAATACAAAACTATCGGGAAATAATCTTTTTACTTCTGACAAGGAAGGAAAAGCAGCTTTTTGAATACTTCGTGCGTAATTTATACTGTCCTCTGTTTGTTGCTTCTCTTTTTCGATGTATTGTTTCTGTTCTTCTATCGTCTCTTTTTGTGATTGAGTGATTTTCCAGCGTTTATATACGATTAATAGGAAAAACATTATAAGTAGTAGAACTATGGATATTCCTATAATAATGTATTTTTGTTGCTTCTTTTTCCCTTCCAATACCAAGCGTTCTTTTTCGTGTTTTAGCTCTGCTATCTCTTGCTCTTTTATAAAGTCTAATTCTGCCTGTTTTCTACCTAATTCTTTTTCATTGGTCAACGTAGAGATAGAGTCTTTTAATTTCGTGTATTTTTCATACCATTCCAATGACTTTTTATAATTTTTATCCAATTTATAGACAAAGTATAACCCTTCCGAGGCTTCTTTTGATGCACTTAAATTATTGGCTTTTGATAACTCATAACTCTTAAGGTAATATTCAACCGCATCTCTATATCTACCTTGGTTACCTAAAACAGTCCCCATTGCATTGTATGAATGAGGTAGGTACTGAATATCTTCCAACCGTTCCAAAATCTCAATTGATTGTCGCTCTAATTCATAAGCCTTATTTAATAATTGTTTAGAATTTAGTAATGGTATTTCTTCATCCTCCAGCTTTGACAATGCTCCCTCATCCTCAGATAGCGAAACATAACATAATCCCATAGAATGATTACATAGTGCAACACCTATTGCGTCATTTGCTTTTTCTGCATACTCTTTACTTTTTTGTAAAAGTTCAATTGCCTTGCCGTATTCTTTTTTCTTATCATAAATCGTTGCCAAGTTAAAATAACTCAAACCTAAACTAAATGGATTGTTTATTTTTTTCTTAATCTTAATAGCTTGTTCTTGATATTCAATTGCTTTATCCGAATCTCCCGTACTCATATACACATTGGATAAATTCGTATATATGACAGCCAGTTTATTTTTATCCTTATCCTCTTTTGCTATCTTTATTGCTTTAATATAGTACTCCAAAGCCTGATTATAATCTTCTCTATTCTCGTACTGATTGCCTATCCCACTGTAAACGGAGGAAAGAACAGAATTAACTTTGTCTTTTGGTAAGTTATTTCCGTTTAAAGCCATCTTTTCAACCTCCAAAAGCTTTGTCAAAGCTTCTTCATTTCTTAACTCCACTACATCAATAGTGGATTCAGCATATAAACTTAAAATTTCGCCAACTTGATAATTATATTTTTTAGACAACGAATCTAATGTTTTTACTTCACCCAAAGCCTTATCGTATAAGCCTATACTAATCAACTCATGAATAATTTCGTAGCGAATGAAGAGACTATCATCTTTTCGTTCGTTATTATCGGTATTCAAGACTCTTCTTAGAGAATCTATTCTTTCATTTTGTGAGAGTGCCAAACCGTTTATAAATAGCCCGAAAAGGAAAAAAATAATGTATTTAGATTGCATGTTCTAAGTTTTAATAAAAGTGCAAATTAGGTTATATTTTTTCGGGGTAAAATACCTAACAATAGGTATTTGTCATAATTACCTTGTTTTAAGGTAATATTGTTATTTTTTCAATTCTCATTCCAATACTCAAACAGATGTAATATCTTTGCAAAATAATTATTATTTATCTTAAATCAAAGTTATGGTGAAAATTTATCACAATCCAAGATGCTCTAAAAGCAGAAACAGTTTTAATTATTTAAAAGAAAAAGGGATTGAATTTGAAACAATTGAATACTTGAAAACTCCTCCGACAAAAGATGAAATAAAAGAACTTTTAAATAAACTCGGCATCAAAGCAGAAGATTTAATTCGTAAGGGAGAAGCTATATATAAAGAACAGTTTAAAGGAAAAGAATTATCCGAAGAAGAGTGGATTGAAGCAATGGTTCAATATCCCAAATTGATTGAACGTCCAATCGTAGTTAAGGATGATAAAGCCGTAATAGGAAGACCGTTAGAAAATGTAGAAAAGTTGTTTGAATAAATTTGGCTCAATGAATATTCAAAATTTACATCAACTTTTTCTCGACTCAAACGGTGTCTGCACTGACACAAGAAAAATAACAGAAGGAGCTATCTTTTTCGCACTGAAAGGCGAAAATTTTAATGGAAATAAATATGCTAAAGAAGCTGTAACTAAAGGTTGCAAATATGCAGTGGTCGATCAAGAGGAATTTGCTGTTGGTGATGCCTTTATTTTGGTGGAAGATGTTTTGAAAACATTACAGGCTTTAGCTGCTTTTCATAGAAAACAGTTCGATATTCCTGTATTGGGGATTACGGGTAGTAATGGTAAAACAACAACAAAAGAACTAATAGGGGCTGTTTTAAAAAAGAAATATAAAGTTTTGGTTACCGAAGGTAATTTAAACAATCATATTGGCGTTCCGTTGACTCTACTAAAACTAGACAACTCACATCAATTTGCTGTTATAGAAATGGGAGCTAATAAGCCGTTAGATATTAAAGAATTAGTAGAAATTGCTCAGCCTGATTATGGAATTATAACCAATATCGGTAGTGCTCATTTAGAAGGTTTCGGTTCGTTGTTGGGAGTTATAAAAACAAAGAAAGAACTCTTTGATTATCTGGAAAAAAATAATGGTGTAATTTTCTACAACAACGATGATAAAGTTTTAAACAATATTCTTCCGCCACATATAGAAAGCATCGGTTACGGAACTCAAAAAGGCTTTGTAACGGGAGAATTAATAAAACTTACTCCTTTTGTAGAATTTAGATGGCGTTTTAAAACAAGTTATACTTCTCCCATTTTACGCACCAAATTAGTAGGGAAATATAATTTTATTAATTTTTTAGCTGCTGTTTGTATCGGGAAGTATTTTAAAGTCGATAATGATAAAATCTGTAACGCCTTAGAGAGCTATACACCAACCAACAACCGTTCACAAGTTACTCAAACCGAAAACAACACACTTATAGTAGATTGTTACAATGCTAATCCAACTAGTATGCAATCGGCTTTGGAGAGTTTTACCGCTATTGAGCATCCTAACAAAATTGCTATTTTGGGAGATATGCTTGAGTTGGGAGCTTATTCAAAAGAAGAGCATAAAAAAGTAGTTGATTATTTGAATAAAAATCAAATTTCTAATTTTTTGGTTGGAGAAGAATTTAATCAATTAACTACCGA
>JALTUD010000527.1 GCA_027047735.1 Flavobacteriales bacterium
ATCCCTAACACGGGACATCTGAGCACAATAAAACGGTTTTATTTTCCTTATCCTTGTTAGAAGTTAATTACAATTTGTCTATAAGTTAAAAATTAGTTCTTTTCATTTCACTCGTCGTTATTTTTGCGAACCATAGCTACGGCTATGCTTCTTAAAAATGCCTAGATTGAAAAGAAAATAATCTAATTTCACTTTTATACACAAACTGTAAATAACTTCTTCAAAATTATTTTCCATAGCTGGGGCTATGCAAAAGAATTTTTCATCGTCTAAGAAAACTAAACTCCGTTTTCTTTGCACTCACCTGCCTCGCGTTAGGGATAGAACGGCGTGTTTGAACTCCTTTTTGCCCTCCTCCTTTTGAGGGCTAAAAGAGTGAGTAGTGATAGCCCGACCCTCATTTGCAACAACAACGTGTCGCGAGAGCGATATGTTGTTGTTGTAAATGAGGGGAACGCCCTAAATATTTTTTATAACCTCTCCTCCTTCAACACATTCAAAGGTTAATGGTGTTCCTTTTTCATAATTTTGTGTGGCTTTTTTTCCTAATACATCCCAATAATATTTTGGATGCAAACCATATCCCGGACGTATGGAACGTATATTTTCTTCGGTAAAAACTTCGCCTTTTGCAACATCTTCAACAATAAACAGAGAGCGTCCGAAAGTACCACTTTGTTTGGCTCTATCGTTTAGTTTATATTGAACCTTTCCTAGTAGTTTTTCAGCCTTTCTTACCGACTGCACCAAGGCTTTAAACTCTTCGAAATCAAGCGAAAAATGAGCATCCGGTCCTCCTATAGATTTGTCTAAAATAAAATGTTTTTCGATAACTTTAGCACCTAAAGACACGGCTACTATTGGAGCTTCAATCCCCAAGGTATGGTCAGAAAATCCAACCTCTACATCAAAAGTTTTAGCTAAATCCGGTATTGTCAGCAAATTTGCATCTTCAATTGGTGCCGGATAGGCAGAAGTGCATTTTAACAACGTTATATCGTTGTTTCCTTCTTTACGACACGTTTCTACCGCCAACTCAATATCCTCCTTTGTTGCTATTCCTGTTGACATAATAACAGGTCTTCCTTTTGATGCTACATACCTAATCAAAGGAATATCATGAATTTCAAAAGAGGCTATTTTGTAATATGGTGGATTAAATTGTTCTAAAAAATCAACTGCCGAAATATCGAACGGTGACGAAAAACATAACAAGCCTTCTTCTTCGGCAGTCTTGAATAATTCTTCATGCCATTCCCAAGGCGTGTATGCTTGTTTATACAAATCGTATAAATATTGATTATCCCAAGCTGTACCATGATTGATTAAAAATAAATCACTTTTCACATCAATTGTCATTGTATCCGCCGTATAGGTTTGTAGTTTTATAGCATCTGCCCCTGCCTTTTTCGCGGCACGAATGGTTTCTTTGGCTACTTCCAAATCGCCATTGTGATTGGCAGATAACTCTGCGATGATTAACACTTTTTCCCTTTTATTACTCATTTCTTTTCTTTTACTGTTATGATTGCTTTTGCCGTAACTTTTTCTCCTTCCGGTTGAGCATCTACAAATTCTATTTTTATAAAATCGGTTTCTATAAAAGCATGCGGATAACCTTCTGCATCCAACATTCTTATCATATCATAGACTTGTTCTAATGTTTTTACTTCCTTTAGATTACTCATTTCGGGAGTTCTTCTTTTGAAAGTTACCACCTCCCCTTCTTGTTCTTTCGGCTTTAAGTTTTCCTGAACAATTTGTTCAATCATTTTTTCTATTACGTTATTAGCTCTAAAATATATTTGCTCTGCCGTACCCGATAAATCCAAGTCTTTCTTTAAGTAAATTGCTCCGGCATCCAATTCTTTTACAACTCTGAGAGCTGATATTTTAGTTTTTTTATGTCCTCTGACAATTAAATTCTGTAAAGGACTTCCTCCTCTTCCGTAAGGTAAATCCGTCATATGGAAAACAATACACTCAAAATTTGAATAAATATTTTCCGGGATAATATATGACCAATGCGGAATAAATATTTTTGTAACACCTAAGTTATTTAAATTTTCAAAAGTAAAATCTTCTCTTTTCGATAAATGCAACCAATTCAATTCAGGGTATTTCTCCTTTAATCGCTCAACTAATTGAGTGTTCCATTTCTTTTCGGATAAAATGATATAGGTTTCCTCTTTCATACGTTTCATTGACCGGCTAAATCTAAAAATATATTTTTTATTCGAATATTTGAATCTCCATCAATTAATTGTTTCTGACATTCTAAAAGACTTTGTTCAGACGTTAACACCAGTTCTTTTAATTTTGTCAATAAATAAACGTCATCTGTATCTTGAAAATAATCTACTCCTATCACCGCTCCTGATTTTTTCACCCCTTCGTATCCAAAAGCCTGATTATCCACATAATACCCCGTCAAAATATACTTTTTAAAACATAAAGATTCATACAAGACTGTACTAGTAGGCACAACCATTCTATCATGTTGTTGCATCAAAGATACCATTTCTTTTTCCGACAACGACCTGTAAACTTTTATTTTGGGCGAACTTATATCAAAATCAAAAGCGTAAGAACTTCCCAACACTACGGATATATCTTCTACTTCTTCTATTTTAAGCAACAAACGAACGATTCTTCGGGTTATATCTGCAAAATCAGAACCGCCGAAACAAACAAAAACTTTTTTATTTTGTAGCGGTACAACTTCCTTTTTTGCCTCCTCCAAAAACATCGGTCGCAACATCGCATATTTTGTTCCTAAGGCTAATTTTGTATAATCTTCTTTTTCGTAATCTTCTTCTTTTACACTTAACGAGTGATTGACAACCACATCAGCATACATATGCTCGCGAGCAAAATCATCTACAAAAACTACCCTAAACCCTTTTTCTTTCAACCGTTTTACATATTCTTCATCAAACGAATAGCCGTCTAAAACAATAATTGTCAACTTTGAACAATAACGTCTGAAAATCCAAGCCAACTCATCCTCTATTGAATCCGTTGGTAAAAGAGCCTTTTTATAAACATCAGGAATAATCGATAAATTGCTATCTTCTCTCGTTGCCAATTCAATCCTAAAATCATCTTTCAGCATCTCAATCAAAGAGAAGGTTCTGAACAAATGCCCCAACCCTTTTTGCCGGTTACCATCGGCTCTGAAAACAATTATAGGTTGATTTCTACTTAGCATCTCTCAATTGATATTTAAGCTCCGCCAACTTCCAATCCGTTTCATTATCAATATCTTGAGCTTCCAATTCGTTTAACACAATACATCCCGTATTATCCGTCCATATTTTTTTCTCTTTTTTCAACACATCTGTTTTACTAAAGTAAAATTGACCCGCATCGTGGTAAATCGGTTCTAAATCTTGCGAACGCGTATTCATATGCTCCGGATACAACATTTTTACTCTCCCCTCTTCTATTTTCATCGAGCGTTGCACCGGAAAACTATATGGCAAAACCGGAAAAACAGCATCCAAATCCTCACGCATCAATTTTTCTTCAGCCGTTTTCAATTGCTCAACACTGACAAATGGAGCTGTAGGATAAATACAACAATAACATTCAAACTCCTCTCCCATCTCTTCGTATCGTTCTATCACTTCCAAAAGCACGTCAACCGTAGTCGCAAAATCATCCGAATTGGCTTCACTCCTAAAAAAAGGAACACTTGCTCCGTACTTCTTTGCTACCTCCGCAATATCTTTATCATCGGTAGAAACCATCACTTCATCAAAAAGCCTCGATTTCAAAGCCGTTTCAATCGAATACACTAAAATAGGTTTCCCCAAAAAAGGTTTTATATTTTTCCGAGGTATCCGTTTACTTCCTCCCCTCGCCGGAATGATAGCTATTTTTTTCGTCTGCATACAATTTGGATTCTTTCCATAGCAAAAGTAAAGATTTCTGCACAGTTATAAAGAATTCACAAAAAAAACATTTGATATAATTTCTTCTGTTATAGGGTTTGGGCGTTCCCCTTTTTGCCAAAACAACATTTCGCTCTCGCTCAACGATTGTTTTGGCAAAAAGGGTCGGGCTATCCGTTATATCTTTTGTGTTGCATAAGTGCAACAACACAAAAGGATGCCACTTCTATCCCTAACGCGAACGAAATTGGCGGATAGAAAGTGAATTTTTGGTTTCTTAGACGATGAATAAAAATTTTGCATAGCACCAGCTATGGAAAATTTTTATGAAGACGGATAAGGAATCAAAAAACGCTTTATACCGTCTATTTTGCTCGTGTTAGGGATACAATCCCTAACGCGGACAGGTGAGTGCAAAGAAAACGGAGTTTAGTTTTCTTAGACGATGAAAAAAATATTTGCATAGCACCCGCTATGGAAATATTTTTTGAAGAAATATAAAGGAAATAAAACATTTTATGGTGCTCTTTTTATACGGGTTAGGGATACCAATCCCTAACGCGAAATGAAATAAGTTCGAGAAAGAAGAGTTTAAATACTTACTCAATAATAAAACTACTTTTTAGTCTTATTATAACTCCTCCATTTCTCTATTCCTTTTGCCATATCTTCGGGCAAATCGGATTCAAACTGCATCCATTCTCCGGTTCGTGGATGCTCAAAACCTAATGA
>JALTUD010000528.1 GCA_027047735.1 Flavobacteriales bacterium
GCAAATAAACTTGCCAATACATCAAACGTCTTGCTACAATGAATTTCTCAATGGAATAAATGCCTTTTTCTTGTATCACCAGCTCATCATTAACGACGTCCAACATTTTTATAATTCGTTGATTGCTAACCACTCCTTCGGAAACTCCGGTGTAAAAACTATCTCGTTTTAGATAATCCAATCTATCCATATCGAGTTGTCCCGAAACCAATTGATGCAAAAAGCGTTTGGGATAAGTGTTTTTGAAAATTTGTATGGCTACGTCTAACGCTCCTTTAAATTCTCGATTGAGCTGTTCCATAAACAATAACGACAATTCCTCGTGATGCACTCCTTTGACAATGGTGTGTTCCAATGCGTGAGAATAAGCTCCGTGTCCTACATCGTGAAGCAGAATTGCCAACATTACGCCTTCGGCTTCTTTTTCGGTTATTTCGTGTCCTTTGGAACGCAGTGTTTCAATGGCTTGTTGCACCAAGTTTGTACACCCCAATACGTGATGAAAACGCGTATGCAAAGCTCCCGGATAGACAACATCGGATAGCCCCAATTGTTTTATCCTGCGAAGTCGCTGAACATAGGGATGGTCGATAATATCCAATATTATTTCGTAAGGTACGGTTATAAAGCCGTAAACCGGATCGTTGAATATTTTTTTCTTTTTGCTTGGTGTTGTTTTCATAATCTTATCGGTTTTGTTCGATAACGCCCACTTGTTTTTTCTCTGCGTTAGGGATTGTATCCCTAACATGAATAAAATAGAAAGCATAAAGCGTTTTTTGATTCCTTATCCGTCTTCATAAAAATTTTCCATAGCTGAGGCTATGCAAAATTTTTATTCATCGTCTAAGAAAACTAAAATTCACTTTCTTGCTTCCAATTTTATCCACGTTAGGGATTGTATCCCTAACACAGTTAATCTAAGCACAATAAAATGTTTTTAGTATCCTTATACTTCTTCATATTTTATTTCCATAGCTGGTGCTATGCAAAGAAAATATTCATCGTCTAAGCATACTAAATTCCATTTTCTTTGCACTTACCTCAACTGCGTTAGGGATAGAACGGCGTGTTTGAACTCCTTTTGTGTTGTTGCACTTATGCAACACAAAAGAGTGAGTAGTGATAGCCCGACCATTACGGCGTTGAAAAGTGGTGTAGTGCAACGAAACCGCTTTTTTATGCCGTAATGGGAAC
>JALTUD010000529.1 GCA_027047735.1 Flavobacteriales bacterium
GTAGGTAAAGATGCCGAAATCATCAAACACAAAAGCGGAAAGCCGGCTATCTCAAACAGCCCTTTACATCTTTCATTTACCCATAACGAAAGTTTTACGGGTATGTTTTTAAGCGAAAAAAATTGCGGAATAGACATTCAACTCCCCACCAAAAGAATACTAGGAATCAAACATAAATTCATCAATGAAAAAGACTTTTGTAAAACCACAAACGACTATCAAACACTCTCACTAATTTGGTCGTGCAAAGAAGCTGTATTTAAGAAATATGGAGAACACCCCATATTCATAAAAGAACATATCAGCATCATCAAACAAGTGGATAATTCTACTTTTCAAGCCGAAGTCAACATTGGCAAAAAACAACTAACAACAATAGTAAAAACAAGCATCTTGGAAGGAAATTACCTGACCTATACTCAATAAAAAAGCCACCTGTTTCAGGTAGCTTTTTTTTCAATTCCATTTACAATAATTGCCTAAAGGTCAAAATTAGGCTTAGGAGCTTTCATCAGTTTTTTCTTCTTAGGTTTCACCTTATCCACAAACATAATGTTGATTTTTTCATCTTTCTCCGTAACCCTTGTTTTAGACATTCCATTAAAAATAGACCACGAAACCTTATCTTTAAATTCGTACTCAACCTTATCAAAAGTGCCATCCTCGTAGTACAAATCCACCTCTACGATCACCCCGTTTTTAACCACCGCACGAGCAACATAGCACTCAGCGTTTCCGTCAAAATCCCGAACGGTCAAAATAATATTATCATGAGCACCATCTTCTACCGGAAAGGCACCTCTTTTTTCAAAAACTTTTCGATATTGCGTATAGCAAGATTCCTCCTGAGCAAACACACCGACAAAAGTTCCGGCAACCATCAATAAAAGTGTAAAGTAAATTTTTTTCATAAGAAATCCTATAATTTATAATAGTTAACAAATATAATTAAAATCCTAAAATTACGAAATAAAAGTATCAAAAAAGTAAAGAAGATGATTATTCGGGCGTTCCCATTACAGCATAAAAATGTTGTTCCGTTGTACTTCACAACATTTTAACGCCGTAATGGTCGGGCTATCACTACTCACTCTTTTTGCCCTCAAAAGGAGGAGGGCAAAAAGGAGTTCAAACACGCCGTTCTATCCCTAACGCGAGTGAAATTGGCGGATAGAAAGTGAATTTTTGGTTTCTTAG
>JALTUD010000530.1 GCA_027047735.1 Flavobacteriales bacterium
CATCGTCTAAGAATACTAAATTCCATTTTCTTTGCACTTATTTCAACTGCGTTAGGGATAGAAACGGCATCCTTTTGGTTTGTTGCATATATGCAAACCAAAAGATATAGTGGATAGCCCGACCATTACGGCGTTAAAAAGCAGTGTAGTGCAACGAAACTGCTTTTTTATGCCGTAATGGGAACGCCCTAACTCTCATTATTACGCTGACCTTCTTGCTTCGGGTCTGTACCATTTGTGATTTGGTCCCATAAATACTCTGGCATAGATTCGCATTATGGCTATTCCTGCCAGTACAAAATTTAGTGAGATTACTCCCATTAACCAATGTTGGTCGATGTGGATGTGTGAGTAGAGTAAATCTTCTCCTAAAAAGGTGGTGGTTATCGGGAAGCCCATTAATGAAATGGCACATAGCAAGAATGCAAAAGCTAAAAATTTATGTTCGATGGCATGTCCGTAGTAATTATCGAGTTTGAAGTATTCTTTTTTAGCTAACAGATATAAGAAGATATAGCCTGCAAATCCTGCTTCAACAATTCCGGATAGGTAGAAGAAAATCTCCCAATTATTGAAGTGCTCGTTAAAGGATACTGCTAAGGCAACCCAAAAGTGATTTAAGATGAGTAATATCCATGCTCCGAACGGGTGTTTTCGTATGGTAAAAGCTCTGAGTACAAATGCTAAGCCTACAAGAGCAAATATTATGGGTAGGTAGATTTTGTATTCTGATTTTTCGTAAGTTCCGGTTTCCAGCAAGTAAACAGCTATTGAGAATCCTACAATAGATATTCCGATTCCCATTTTGGTACTGAGGAAAGCGAGTTTTCCTCCCCAACGTTTGAATGGAAACCAAAGGTATTTGTATATGTAGTTATCCATGTAAAATTCTTTCAATGCCAAAACATACATGGTGTTTCTGATTTTGTTTTGCCACGGGCTGTAATCTTTATCATTTTTTGGCTTGAAATTAAATAGTTGGTCACGCAACATATAGGTAACAATAGATGGGCTGATAAGCAGTTGATACGAACGTAAAAAGGCATTTCCCATTAAGTGGATGAGTGCCAAAGTTTCAAACCCAAGTGCAATTTCTATCATCATTATTCCAATTTGAGCGATGGACGAATAGGCTATTTGTGCTTTGATTGAGAATTGAACCTTTGCAATGGCACTTGCTATTCCTCCTGAAACAATTCCCAGTACAATTACACCTATTTTGACAATCATTAGATGACTCCAAAACGGGTAGGTTCTAAGCAATAGATAGACACCAATATGTACGGCAATAGAGCCGTAAAAAATTGAACTTGACGGTGTAGGTCCTTCCATTGCTCTGGGTAACCATGATGAAAATGGAAATTGAGCTGATTTTACACTTGCTGCCAAGATGATAAATATGGAAATGATAATGGCTGTTAAGTGATGCCCTTCGATATGTTCCAGTACGAAACTACTGTCTTTGAATTGGTAAAATGTTACATTGGAATGAAACAAGTGGTGCATAAGCCACATTGCCAGTAGTATTCCAATATCGGCAAGTCGGTAAACTGAAAATACCTTAAAAGCATTTCTTACAGGTAAGTAACGTTCTCGGTAGTAGGCGATGAGCAGGAATGAGGATAATCCTAAAAATTCCCAACCGATAAACAAGGTTTCAAAGTTGCCGGAAAAGATGATGATTTGAACACCAAAAAAATACAAAATCATGGTGTTAAAGTATCGCTTATAACCTGAATCTCGGTGCATATATCCTCTACTAAAATGAGCTATCATAAAGGTGAGTATGCTCGACATCATCAGGTAAGTAGCGGTAACTTCATCAAAAAATAAATCAATAAAGAAACTGTAATGTTCAGAACCGTATAGCGTTATTTCTTTGATATTGAGTGGTTCTGAATAATTCAGAAACCAATAAATGGTAAACCCCAGTCCGAAAATCATCGTGAAACCGGCAGGAATAGCCATTGATAAAAATATGGCTCTTTCGTTTTTTTGTGGAAAAGCAAGGCTAATTAGAAAGCCTACGAAAGGGACGATTAAAAATATTGGCAATAAATTTTCCATAATAATATTTCTTTTTAAGCAGTTGTTTTTATTTTATAGACCGGTAAATTTTCATTATTAGATTCAAAAATCTTTTCAAAATCACTTACTTCTTCTATGTTTTTTGTAATGGGTTGATACGGAATAAATTCACCGTTTTTAAGAATGTGAATTTCTCCGTTGTATGGGTTGTAAGTGGTCAGTTTCATCCAGCCTTTTTCGTACCAGTCAAACGTAGTAGGGTTACGTTTAAGAACTTCTAATACTAATTCCGGTGTATTTTCAATAATGGTAAGAATCCTAATAGGGTCGTGGATATCTATCATTTGCCATGCTAATCCCGGTCGTAAATCCCCTTTTACACCATTGGCAACTCCATATAACCCAACTACATTTTGTGGTAATTTAGAACCGGCTCCTATTTTTTCATTATCAACGGTTGAAAAGAAGTAGTTTAGGTTAATTCCGCCACATACTCCTGTTCCTGCATTTAGAATGAGCTCTAGTAATTTTCCGTCTTCATCAATTTTATAGTCATAAGAGTTTAAAAAAGCTCTTTGGTCTAGAAATAGATTTTTAGAAAGATTTCTACTTCCAACAATGTACAAAGAGTTATTGCAGTGGTCATATTCTGGTCTTGGTTCAAAAAGAACTACAGCCCTTTTTTTAACATCTCGATGAACTTTATTAGCCTCTCTTTTTATGTTAATTAATCTAAATTCTCTAGCTCTTTCTTTAGCGTTGTTATCTAATGCTTTTTCAAATTTCGCTTTATTTTCTCTGTGTAAATCTCTCAATTCATGAGGGATTAAATCTTCATCGAAATAAGCGAACGTATCTTGAGTTGTATCGTGATAGCTACCTATAAAATGAGTAGTTTCCGGAATAGAAATTCCTTTTTCTATTATTCCTTTTCTTACATCTTCTCTATTAGCCATTAGTGCAAAAACTCTTGCATTTACTGTGCTAGGACGTCCGGAACAAGCTCCACAATTGTATGCTGAGAAGTAGGGGTTATTAGTACTACTACCACCATGACCAAAAAAGTAAATAAGATTTGCGAAGTTATCAACTAATCCATTTTTGGTTAATTCTTCAGAAACAAGATTAATCATTTCTTTTACTGTGAATCCAACTTGGTATCCATCTTCTTTTTCTCCTGATTTATTTTCGTAAATTAATTGAGAGTTATAATCCATGTGGTCGGTTGGGGCATTATATTGAGCCGCAGTTTCTTTAGGTTTAAAGATATTAGTAAATAATTTAACCGTTGACCAAAAACCTACTGTTTGAGAGATAAAGAAACCACTCATGAATTTGTGCGAATGATTTTGAAAATGAATATCGTTAATATGTTTCTTTTTTCTGTCTTTTTCTTTTATTAGATGTTGCGGTGTAAAAGGTCCCGGACATATTTTAGTAGAAAAACTTGCTTTTTCCGGTTTAAAACGTGCAACAACATTAAAATGTGCAGGTGTTCCAAAGGTTTGGCACTCGGGGTGTATCATTTCTATATTTCTTCGGATTGATTCCTCACGATCATCAATACAAAAGAAAGCTTGTGTGGTTACCTTTTGTGATTTTTCTTTATTTGCTGTAGCTATACCTGCAAGAACTTGGTCATGGTAATGTAGTTCAAAAGCTTCTTGCCAAAGTTCCAAAACTTGCCAATATTCTGTTTTTTCAACTTTCGCAAAAATATCTTCAGGGGGAAAATCCACACCTATTGCTAAAGGTCTAAAGTTTTTACTTACAAATTTCTCTAACGATTCTAACTCAAAAAGAAGCTCCAAGTAGATAAAATCGAAAAGTTTGATAGGTCTTTTATCATAAATTGAATCCGGTTTTAATTCCATTGTAGTAACCATACCGGATATTCCCGGATGGGTAAATTGCTGGTCGAATAGATATTGCTCATAATATTCTTCATTTCCAACAATTAGGTATAACAAATCAGAAAGTTTTTTATCCTCTTTGTAAAGTAATTTAATTGCTCTTGGAGATTGCAACAGTTTAGCAAAGCTGTTTTCTTGAATATAAATTACTGCATCAAGAAGACTTTTTGACGTTTTAGGGAAGTTTTCAAAGGCGATACCTTGATCCAAATATGAGTTGATTAACCTCATAATATTAGGACGAACCATTCCGTCCATATCTACCCCATAATCGGTTTCCCAATGCTTTCTTAGTTTTCCTATGCGAGGAGTAAAAAACGTAGGTTCTTCAAGTTGGAACATTTTGTCCCACCAAATCTTTTGTTGGTTTTTTGGTTTGTTATTTTTTAGGACTTCCGAAATGGCTTCTTTAGATATTTTGCCATTTTGATATTTTTCTCTAAATTCTTTTAATGAAAATAGAGTTCTGTTTCCTAACATATGTGCTGATTTCCTCAGTGCTTCATAAAATTCAAGATCTTGAAAAGGGTGGAGGTTATTGTATTGTACATAGTCTTTAATAGGCACTTGAGCCGGTAGAAAGTGCTTTAGTTTTTTTAAAGTACTCTCTTCATTGAATGAACGTTTCATACGAATATAAAGGGTTAATAAGGTTAATTAAAGATAGACTAAATAG
>JALTUD010000531.1 GCA_027047735.1 Flavobacteriales bacterium
TTGATTTGTTTTGCTCTTCTTTGATGTGGTTATTTTTTTGCTTAGCTTGCGGTGATTTCTGAACAAATTCTTGTGTCTCTACTTCTGCAAAAGCCAACGTTTTCGGTTGATATTGATGAGTTTTTGTGTAAATCGACACCGCAATAAATCCTATGAGGATAGCAGCCACCCACCCCATAAACACTCTTCTTTTTTTCTTTTTCCCTTGTACTAAAGGTACAATTTTTAGCGGTTTTTCGTGTGTGTTTTCAAGGTTATTTGACCAGCGTTTTTGTTTAAATTCTTCTAACAGCCTGCCTTTAATAACCGGCGAAGGAAATAACTCTTCATCTTCCTCGGCTAACAATACTAACATTTGCTTATAGAGATTGTACTCTTCTTCATTGCTGGTTTCGTTGTGAATAGCACGGCGTTCTTTGGGCGAAAGTTCGGAAAACTCCTTCTTTAACACAATCGATTTAATGTCTTCTATATTCATATCGGCAACAATTTAATTAGTAATAATAGTGCTACGACAACAGCACCGGGGTTAAATTCTTTTAGTCGTTCGTTTAGTTTTTTCAGAGCATAGAATATGCGAGATTTTACCGTTCCTTCGGATATATCTAGCAATTCGGCTATTTCTCTTATGCTAAATCCTTGTTTGAAACGTAAAATAAACACCTGCCGATGGCTAAAAGTCAGTTCGCCTAACTCTTCTTTTAGTCTTTGTTTGAAGGTATTGCCGTCAACATCGTCTATTGCAGAGGTCTGTTCTGCATTGTACATCTTATCATCTACAATTTCGTTCTTACTTCCCTTTCGCACCTCTTGTTTTCGGTATTCGTTTTTACACATATTACCGGCTATGGTATAGAGCCACGTTTTAAAACGGTACTTCGGGTTAAATAAATGCGGTTTATGGATAATTTTCGTAAACAGTTCTTGCATAAAATCTTCGGCTTTCTCTCGGTCTTGCCAAAGCATCTTATAAAAGTACCGAAACATCTGCACATTGTAGCGGTCATACAGCTCGGTAAAAGCACGAGAATTTCCTTTTACAATTTCTTGCATCAGTTCTTCGTCGCTATCTTCTCGATATGTCTTTTTTAGGACTTTCACTTTGCTAATTTAGACAAAATATAATCTTTCTTTCCTATTCCGCTCGCCAAATGAACGATGTATTTCTTTAGTTCTTTTGCTTTTTCTTTTTC
>JALTUD010000532.1 GCA_027047735.1 Flavobacteriales bacterium
GCTTTTTTATGACGTAATGGGAACGCCCAAATCTCTTACTCATCTATATCTTTCAACATTTCTTTAAACTCACTCAATATCACTGCTGTTGCTCCCCAAACTACTTTATTATTCAGGCTAAAATACGGTGCTTCGATGTATAGTTTATTCTTGTCGTAAGTCTTGATTTCTATCTTTTTTGTTTTTACATTTTGCTCATCCATTAGATCATCTAACGCTACCTCTAAAACTTGTTTTACTTCTCTTTTTTCCGGTTCGAAATGAGGCGTATAATCTAAAAAGCCAACAAAAGGCGTAACCACAAAATTACTAGCCGAAATGTAAACGTCAGTCAGTTCACCTAAAACTTGAATATCTTCTTTTTTAACACCAATCTCCTCTTCTGCTTCTCTAACGGCGGTTTCTTTTAATGATTCTCCGACTTCATTCCTTCCTCCGGGAAAAGAAATTTGTCCGCCATGTACTCCTTTATAATCGCTACGTTCTATCAAAGCGAAAAACACACGATTATTTTTAGGATACAACAATAGTAAAACAGCTGAAATATTTGTATCCTCCTTTATCTCCTTAGGGGTGGTTCTTTTGTAAGGCGACATGATATTATGAGCCGATTTACCCGGTAATTCTTCACCCAATTTTATGTAAATTTTATTTATTAACTCTGAAAAACTCATCGTATTTACGCTGTATTTACCAACCTTATCCCTACAGTAAACAACATAGATTTCGGTCTATCTGTTTAACCTATTGAATTTTATCTATTTAAGGATATATTTTTTGTTTTTTTTTATATATTTGCACTCCGCTTTTTAAAATGAAAGGCACCAAGAATTACCTAAGAAAAAAAATATTATAATGAATTTTATTACCATTGGTTTGATTGCTTTGACTTCCCTCACGCTTACAGACGTCAAAGATAACGAAAAGCATCTATATAGAAAAGCTTCAAACGAATTTGATAAAGGAAATTACCAAGAGGCTATTGTCAATTTTCAGAAATTAACCGAATTAGATTCAAATAATAGTGAGTATCACTTCTTGACCGGTCTTTCCTATTACAAAATGCACCAAAATTTGGATAAAGCTATTCTTTATTTTAACAACAGTATCAATCATTTTGGTAAAGACACCATCGCTGAGGCTTATTACTATTTAGGTCGTTCGTATAGAGAAAAAGGAGAGTTTGACAAGGCTAAACAAGCTTTCAAAACTTTTGAACATTTCTTGAAAGACAACGATATGGGAAATGCTCTTCGTACAGAAATAGAAACGGAATACCAATGGGTAAATAATGCTATTGCTTATAAAGAAAAACTTAAAAACGGGTTAAGGGTTGAAGATATGCCTAGTTCACTTAATAGTGTTTACGGTGATTATGCTCCTGTTTATATTGAGGAATTAGATTTATTGGCTTTTACTTCCAGAAGACCGGGGGTGTCGAACGAACTTGCTTTTGACCATAAGTACTATGAGGATATGTACTTCTGTAAAAGAAGGGACAGTAATTGGGTACTGCTAACTGAGGAAGAGAAAAATTTTATCTTTAACGAAAAAGCAATTGAAAACACCAAAGAACATGATGCTTATGTTGCCTACGAAAGTAAGCAAGATATGTTTGTTTACAAAAACAATAAAATCTACCGAACTAAATTTGTGAATGGCGAATGGTCTGAATTAGAAGAATTTGATATAGCTAACAAAGGAGCAAAACAAACACCAAGTATAGCTTTTACTCCAGATGAAAACACCTTGTATTTTGTACACACGCAAGCAGAAGGCAAGGGAGGAAAAGATATTTATGTTACGCATAAAGATGATAAAGGAAATTGGTCTAAACCCGAAAACATGGATATCAACACTCCTTTAGACGAGGATGGTCCTTTTGTATCAAGAGATGGCAAAAAGCTGTATTTTTCTTCAAAAGGACATAATAGTATGGGAGGTTACGACTTCTTTAGATTGGATTTAACCGACAAAAACGCTGAACCTGTAAGAATGAAAGAACCTTACAACTCATTAGCTGACGATATTTTTATTGACATTAGCAATGATGAAAAACACGGATTTATTTCATCTAACAGAGAAGGTTCTATCGGAGATATGGATATTTTTGAAATCTTCTTTAAACCTTATAGCACCACATTTGAAGGATTGGCAGTTTATAAAAAAGATTATTCTCCTGCTCATGCTGAAATTATTATAACCGATAAAGAAACAGGAAAAGAAATTAAACGAATACAACCTGACCCAAATACAGGAAAATATAACGTTTCTTTGGAAAACAATAAAACATATGTTTTTAAAGTTAACGGAAGCGAAGACAATGAGGAATTTGTTTTAGACTTCACCGTTCCGGAACAAGACAAAGACGTACATTCCATTCAAGTAATAGAATTAGAAAATCATAAAAACAACAAAGGTCAAACCGATGCCAAAATTCTGACCGTAAAATCATATTTCGACAATATGGATACGCAATTGGCATTAGACACTCCTCCTGCATTTAACAAAGACAGTGAATGGTATAAAGAACTTTCAAAAACTAACGCTATTAAAGTTGTTGATTTTGCAGATACCAAATTTGAACGTCATTTCGGTTACAATCAAAACGAAATTGAACACGATGAACGATTTGCTCAATTTTTGGAAAATTTAGAAACTTTACTGCAAAACGAAGGAAAAGTAACGGTAAATATTGAAGCTAGTGCTTCTAAAGTGCCAACCCGTACGTTTGTTACTAACGAAAGATTAGCAAAGAAAAGAGCTGAAGTTCCAAAAGATAAAATCATTGCCTATTTCAAATCTAAAGGGATAGATGTAACCGATAAAATAAACTTCGTTATGAATAATGCTGTTCAAGGTCCCAACTACAAAAACGACTTTGATACAAATAGAGCTTTGTATGAAGAATTTCAATACGTGAAAGTTAACGTGGAAAAAGCAAAGTAAGTCAACAGCTTTATTTTGTTAATTTTTTACAAAAAAGTATCCATATTGACTTCTGTCATATCTTCTATTCATAATTTTTAATTATATTGTGCCGATAAATAACGGTAACTCGTTTATACTATATCTTTATTCTGATATGGTTACCCCTGTGAATTTCAACTTAAATTTATCCTTCCGCAAATTAAGTTCTCAAATTCTCCAAATAAAACAAAACGAGTATTCCTGTAATAAGATAAAACATGAAAAAAGTAAAATTTAGAATAGAAGAATTGGTTCACACAGCACCAACCGTATTGTTTAATTGCTTAATCAGTCCAAGTGGTTTATCCGAATGGTTTGCCGATGACGTTAACATTAACGGAGATATTTACACCTTCTTTTGGGAAGGAGATGAAGAATCAGCAAAACTATTAAAGTCAAAAAAAGGAAACGAAGTTCGCTTTCAATGGTTAGATGATGAAGGAACAGACTACTACTTTGAAATGGAAATACAAATCGACGATTTAACAAAAGAAGTAGCATTGGTTATCACCGATTTTGCAGAAGAAGATGAATTAGACGAAGCAAAACTCCTTTGGGAAAGCAATATCAATAAACTAAAATCAGCCATAGGAGGATAATCATATTTTGGGCGTTCCCATTACAGCATAAAAAAGTAGTTCCGTTCTCACTACACTACTTTTTAACGCTGTAATGGTCAGGCTATCCGCTATATCTTTTGGGTTGCATAAACGCAACAACCCAAAAGGATGTCGCTTCTATCCTTAACGCGGTAATAGAAAAGTAGCATCAAATAAAACTTGCAAAACTTCATACTTTCTTTAATTTTTAGTGTTAATAGCAAAACGATGGACAAAAAATCCAAAAGTAAAATACTTAACGTACAGTCTAAAAAATTCAGTTCAAAAAACTTCTTCATAAAACAAACTACTGTAAAATAAGTTCTTATTTTCGCGTTTGAGTTGTTTAATTAAAAAAGCTACAACTCCCCTTTTAACTTTACACCAATTGAAGAGATTAACCAAGGTCATAGTCGGAGCCTTTATAGGTCCATTCGTTCTCGTCTTTCTGATATGGATGGTCATATTGGACATGCAGTTTCTTTGGCTGTATATTGACGACCTTATGGGAAAAGGTTTGGAGTGGTATATCATTTTAGAACTCCTGTTCTACGCTTCTGCAAATTGGGTGCCCATTGCCCTTCCCCTATCCATACTTCTCGCATCAATAATGACCTTCGGTAACCTAGCCGAACACAACGAACTAACAGCAATGAAAGCCTCCGGACTTTCATTAGCAAGAATAATGCGACCTCTTGTAATATTTATGTTGTTTATTTCTGCCGGAGCCTTCTATTTTTCCAACAACCTTTGGCCGAGAGCCAACTTTAAGATGCGAGTTTTGATTTTTGATATTCAAAAAACAAAATCAGACATCATTTTTAAAGAAGGTATTTTCTTTGACGGACTAGAAGATTTCAATATTCGAATCGGTAAAAAAAATGAAGACGGTACATTCAGCGACTTACTCATTTATGATTATACTGAAATGAATCAACACCAAGATTACTCCAAAGACCCAAGGGATTATAAACGAGTAATCAGTGCCAAAAAAGGAGCAATTATTCGCCCGGAAAACAGCTCACTAATGATTCT
>JALTUD010000533.1 GCA_027047735.1 Flavobacteriales bacterium
TGATACATCGAAGCAGAATTGATTTATTGTAAGAATTTTTCATGATTTTAGGTTAAAGTTAATATTTGTACTATCATTTTTTCGCCTTGTTGGTAACGGTTTGGCTATGCGATGTGCCGCTTTTTGTTGTTTAATTTTTGTGCTTACAAATGTATTCATTTAATGTTTAATTGCTTTATTTTCAACATGCTGCGGCATAACGCATAGGTGTTGTTAGCACACGTAATTTTTCTTAATGTACTGTTCAAATATTTCATCCATACTTTTATTTTCTTTTTTACGTAATCTGTGTAATTTCATTCCAGCTTTCTCAAATATTTCGTTTTTCATTCTGTCTTTCTCAATTTGTTTTGGCTTGTCGTGCCAACTACTATCCAATTCAATAAAAAATTTTGGTTTAAAGGTTTGTGAATCGACAATACACAAATCCAATGTTGATTGAAAGAAAAAGGTTTTTGTTTGCTTTTCAAGTAGCTCAATAACTTTAGAATTAATAATAGAGCTTAAAGCTATATTCGGTAATATTATTTCGTTCTTTAATATTCTTTTTGAAGCCAAGTAAAGTTCTTTTTCTTGTGGCGAATTAAAAATGGATTTTGAAAAATCTAATTCTCCGGAAGCTCCAACTTTTACATTCAGATTCGAAGCAAGTATAGTTTTTTCTATTTTATCTGTTCGTTCAGAAAATTTTCTTTTCAGGAATTCTTGAGCCTGACTATTTTCAGTCAAAATTTTTGCGTACTGTTCTGAAGGGTGTTTTTGAAATAAATATTCGGTAAGTTCTAAAACACACTCTTCAGAGAGTTTTAAAATTTGTAGATTCTGATTTAATTGAAAAATTCTAACAAGTACAGTAGAAAGATTCTCGTCTCCATCATTTTCGTAACGTTTTACCTCATTTATCAAATTCTTTTCGAACACTGAAAAAATTGGATCAGTTGCTAATTCTTTGCAGTTCTTCTCGTCAGAAAGAAGCTCATTTAACTTTAGCCATTCTTTGGTTTGTAAAAAAATCAGACAATTTTCGGTAATATTCACTTCTGTTTGTTTTTATGTGTGCTAACGGTCCGCGGCTATGAGCAGTACGGGACTTTAATGTTGTTATTTTCAATTTAACGGAAACTTCTTGTATGTTTCATTCTTCAAATTTAGTAAAAAAACCCGTATTGCTTTATGAGCCGGTGTTGG
>JALTUD010000534.1 GCA_027047735.1 Flavobacteriales bacterium
AATCAAAATCTTCTGCATCTTTATAAAAGGCTTTTGCTTCGTCTAAAGATTTGGTTCCGGTTGTGTCAAACACGACAATTTTATACTGTTCCGTGCTGACAAAAGGACGAGAAACCAAAAACGTATCATCGTGCAAAAGTATTTTAAGGTTTTTATCTTCTTGCTTCCCTAAGAGTACAGCCCCAACCATAAAAGCTACCAAAAGAATTGGGCCTAATATAGTCATCAACAAAAACGATTTTTTAGAAACCCTGCTGACATACTCCCTTTTTATTATCAATCCTATTTTACTCATTTCCGACAGTTTGTTTTTGAGTGTTTTCTTGAACGGTTTTAATGAAAATTTCGTTCATGCTCAACATTACCTGATTAAAGCTAAGCACTTCAACCGCGTCTAAAATACCTTTTATAAAGTTGTTAAGCGACAGCGTTTCACTTAGTTTTACTTGCACCATAAAATGGTCTTTTGACAGCTCTTCTTTTTCCATCAATTCCCATCCACCCCAAATTGCATTAGCAAAAGCAACCATATTGCCTTTAAATTCGACTTTGTATTGGTTTTTTGAGAATCGCTCTTTCACGTCTTTCACTTTTCCGCTAAGGATTTTCTTGGATTTGTTAATCAGAGCAATATCACTGCAAATTTCCTCTACCGACTCCATATTGTGCGTAGAAAGAATAATAGTTGTCCCATTGTTTCTCAATTCCAATATTTCGTTTTTGATTAAATTGGCATTAATAGGGTCAAAACCGCTGAAAGGTTCATCAAGTATCAATAGTTTCGGACGATGAATTACCGTAGTAATAAACTGTACTTTTTGAGCCATTCCCTTCGATAAGTCCTCCACTTTCTTATTCCACCACGCTTCAATATCAAACTTTTTAAACCACTTTATAAGTTCTTCTTTAGCTTGTTTTTTAGGCATTCCCTTGAGTTGAGCCAAATAAATAGCTTGCTCACCGATTTTCATTTTCTTATACAAACCTCTTTCCTCCGGCAGGTAACCAATCTCCTCAATGTGCTTTCTGTTCAACGGTTCTCCATTAATAAAAACTTCACCACTGTCAGGAGCCGTAATCTGATTTATAATCCTTATTAGGGACGTTTTTCCTGCACCGTTAGGGCCTAACAAACCAAAAATACTTTGGGGCGGAACACTAATGCTAACATCGTCCAAAGCCGTATG
>JALTUD010000535.1 GCA_027047735.1 Flavobacteriales bacterium
GGGTCTTCGTGTTTACAAGCGTTAAAAACAGCAAGAACAGATAACAAAAAGAAAAAACGAAAGACTAAAACCTTATTCATCTTCTATCATTATTTTTACTTGTTTGATTCTTCTTTTATCGGAAGACTCTACGATAAACGTGTAATTATTAAACGTTATCTTTTCATTTTTTAATAAAATCTTGCCTGCTTGTTCGATACAAAAACCTGCTATCGTATCGGCTTCTCCCTTAGCTTCTTCAAATTCTTTTCCGTCTATCCCCAAAATTCTATACATATCTTTTAAAGGGGTTTTCCCTTCAAAAACGTAGGTATGTTCATCTATTTTTGAATAAACGACATCGTCTTCATCAAACTCATCGGTTATGTCGCCGACGATTTCCTCCAGAATATCTTCTAAAGTTACGATTCCCGATGAACCTCCATATTCGTCAACAACTATGGCAATATGTTTTTTCTCTTCCTGAAAATCTTTGAGTAAATCATCTATTTTTTTATTTTCGGGAACAAACTTCGCCTCTCTTACCAATTTATTCCAATTGAATTTATGTTTGTTTTTAATCTCCAAGTAAGGCAACAAATCCTTTATGTATAAAATACCTTCTATGGTATCAAAACTTTCCTTAAAAACCGGATAACGCGAATATTTTTCATTAGCAACTAAATCTAACACTTCTGCATACGGAGTTTCTTTATCAATGGCTACGACATCCATTCTGGGTGTCATAATTTGTTTCACATCGGTTTGCCCGAATTTGACAATTCCTTCAAGAATTTTCTTTTCTTCTTCATTATCCGACACTTCGGTTAAATCAAGGGCGTATCCTAAATCATCTACGGATATGGTTTCAGCTTTTTTCTTGATTCTTTTATCTATAATTGAGGTGCCGGAAACCAATAAATTGCTTAAACCTCCGACTATTGCTTGTGTTATGGTTAAGGGTGTGGCCATTAATTTTGCCAACTTTATTTTGTTTTTGGTTGCATACACCTTTGGCATCACTTCGCCCAGTAACAGAATAATAAACGTAACCAACACCACTTGAACAATAAACCGGACGGTTGGCGACATAGCATCTTCATTTACCAAACTATCCATCACGTAAGTAGATAACATTACAATGGCGACATTGATGAAATTATTGGCAATAAGAATAGTTGCCAATAATTTTTTGGGTGCTTTCAAT
>JALTUD010000536.1 GCA_027047735.1 Flavobacteriales bacterium
CTCAACCTTGCTTTTAATTTCTAAAAGTGTTTCTGTCCACGGTTCAGTTTCCAATGAAATACCCGAAAATGAATAATCTGTTTGTTGTTCTCCATACCAAGCCATTAATCGGGGACAAGGCATTTCTATTCCGTACATTTTTATTTTTTCTTGTTTCCAATGCGTTTCTCTCATCAATGTATTAAAATAAGAAGAACTCTCCTTCGTATCGAAGAAATGCGGAATATAAAGGTACCCACCATCTCTCAACCTTACCTCTTGCTCCGGCTCATCAAAAAGCGAAAATTGATTCATTATTTCCAATATTTAAAAATCGTTGTGATGATTTTATATCCTGCCATTATTGTTCCTTTTACCGTCCCCGAAACTTTGGATTTTCCGATTCGTACTTTGTAATCAACAGGGACTTCCACGCACTTCATTTTTAACTTACAAGCTTTTACTTGCATTTCTACCGTCCAACCGTAGGTTGTGTCTTGCATATTTATTGCCAGCAAACTATCATATTTTACAGCTCTGAAAGGACCTAAGTCTGTAAATTCTACCTTATACAACTTTTTAATCAAAAAAGTAGCCAACCAATTGCCGAAAACCTGTTGAGGAGTCATCGACATCCGTTCTTTTTTACCCAAAGCCCTAGAACCTATCACCAAATCAGCATTTCCTTCTATAATCGGACGCACCACCTCAGGTAATTGTTCCGGATAATCGGAATAATCGGCATCTAAGAAAACAACAATATCGGGTTTAATATTCTTTTCTTTGAGATATTCCAATCCTTTCAAACAGGCATAACCATATCCTTGACGAGGTTCGTCCACCACTATTGCTCCCGCCTCTAAAGCATTGATTCGTGTTTGGTCATTTGAATTATTATTGGCTACAATTATTTCCCGTACCCAATCTTTGGGTATATCACGAACAACATTTCCTACAGAATTTTCTTCGTTAAAAGCGGGGATAATTACCGAAATATGAGGCTTTTTCATTTTATTTGTTTAGAATAATTGCTTTTACATACTGTGCTTTTCTGTACTCTTCTTCAGTACCTTCGCCCTTTTCAGGACCTTGCACCAACGTGATTTCTTCTACCACCTCAAGACGTTGCGGGTTAACTCCTCTTTTGTACAAAGCCCTTTCTATATTCAATTTTAAATCTTCGATTCTTACATAAGCCAGTTTC
>JALTUD010000537.1 GCA_027047735.1 Flavobacteriales bacterium
AAACTATATTTACTTTTATCGATTTTCACTTTATTCTTTTTGAATTTTGTGAGTACTGCTCAAACGCATGTAAATTATGATTTAGATACCAAATGGAATTTCGGCATAAACACCGGTGCATCTTGGCAAGAACGTACTACTCCCTATTATAATAAAGCCGGTTATACGATTGGAATGACTTTAGGACGTTCCGTTTATGAGCGTGAAGGTAGAGCGTTAGCTTTGGGACTTCGCGGACGTCTTCAGGTGGGGGCAACTAAAGGATTTAATACTACGTTATCTCACGATTCTACTCTGTTTGCCAATCACAACGGAGGAGTAGGTTACAAAAATTTTCGATTTGGTTATGGAGAAGGAACTTTAGAGTTAGTACTAAGTGCCCAACGTTTGCGAGAACGAACAGGAATTTTGTTATACGCCTTTGGTGGAGTAGGAGTAACCGGATACACTCTCAGAAGTGACTACAAAAAAGGAACAAAGGAGTACGATTATACGAAAGTTGATTCAACAGCTGGTCCCAAGGCTATTGTGCATGAATTGAATAAAAAATATCAAGATTACGATTGGGAAACAACTATTCAAGGAGCAGGTGCTCCCAAAACTGTTTTTATGCCTTCTTTGGGAATGGGGTTAGGTTATCAAATTACCCCTCGCTTTTCTATGGGGCTGGAACATAAAATCACATTTGCTTTAGCTAATGATATTAATGCTACTCCTAATAGCACGAATGATAGGTATCATTACACAGCCTTAACGTTTCGTTGGAATATTTTCAAACGAGAAACAGTAACACCAACAATTAGTTCATATACTCCGGAGGAAAGACCGAGTCCTAATAGTACTACTCCTTCTTCGAGTGGAGGTAATGTTGGTAACTATTCTACACCAAGCAGTCAATCTGGAACTTCACCAACTGTTGTTCAAAAGCCAAAGGTGAATATCGTTCATCCTCTGATAGGAAACAAGGTGGTTTATTTACCTGATTATAAATTAAAAGCCAATGTTTTGTATGTAAACTCTGAAAATGATATTGAAGTTACTCACAATGGTGTACAGGTTTCTACTTTTACTTATAATCCTATGACTAAGATGGTTTCGGCTAATCTTCTTCTTGCTCCCGGAACGAATACATTTATAGTGAAAGGAACGAATGCTTCAGGAAGCGATAATGATATTAAAACA
>JALTUD010000538.1 GCA_027047735.1 Flavobacteriales bacterium
GTACTACATTGCTTTTTAACGCCGTAATGGTCGGGCTATCACTACTCACTCTTTTGTGTTGCATAAGTGCAACAACACAAAAGGAGTTCAAACACGCCGTTCTATCCCTAACGCGAGTGAAATTGGCGGATAGAAAGTGAATTTTTGTTTTCTTAGACGATGAATAAAAATTTTGCATAGCACCCGCTATGGAAAAATTTTATGAAGACGGATAAGGAATCAAAAAACGCTTTATACCGTCTATTTTGCTCGTGTTAGGGATACAATCCCTAACGTGGAATGAAATAAGTGCAAGAAAGTGGAGTTTGTAGTTCTTAGACGATGAATATTTTCTTTGCATAGCACCCGCTATGGAAAATTTTCATGAAGACGGATAAGGAATCAAAAAACATTTTATGGTGCTCGTTTCAATATTTAAATGGTCATACCCCATTCCTAAAAGTGGAACTGAAATTTACCTCTAATCCCAAAGCGATTGACAACCAAAAAAGAATTATGTTCCAAGTAATTCAATCGCCAAAGTAAATCAACTCTTAAAAATTTAAAGATGTTTTCTACCCCTACCGAGGCTTCCATATAAGGTTTTGCTCTTAAGGTAGATGTATAAGAAGGTAATTGCATCACCGCAATATTTTTTTGACTCATCGTCCCCCAAATAGCTTTTACACCCGCTACTTCTCGCCATTTTAATCGATTAAGCAACGGAATTTTATTTAAAAACAAACCATTAAAATGATGCTCTAAATTTCCCTCTACCCACTGGTCGCTGACAAATTCAAGGATATTCATCATGTTATATGCTTTTTTATTTCCGATTATGCTCTCATTACCTCTATGAATTTCTAACAAAGGATAGGGAGCCGTACCAAATATTTTCCCTACTTTACCCGAATAATGCAGTGTTCCAAAATAACCTAAATGCAATTTATGTTTATATCCCACGATAACTTTACTGTATTCGTACTTACTATTCAATATACCTTTTGCTCCATAAGTATAATTTAGAGTAATAACAGGTGCTTTAGTCCCCAAACTTACACGGTCAAATTCTCCCTCCAAAAAGGCTTCGTTTTTGGCAAAACGGGTAAAAAGAGTAACTTCCGAAGCCGTTATTCCATTAACCGGCTGAATTTGAGTGGTATCCTCCGGATTAACAGCGTTAAATGTTACAATTCCTAAAG
>JALTUD010000539.1 GCA_027047735.1 Flavobacteriales bacterium
GTTCTAACATGTCCTGCGTTAGGGATAGAAACGGCATCCTTTTGGGTTGTTGCATATATGCAACCCAAAAGATATAGTGGATAGCCCGACCCTCAAAGCAAAAAAGAGCGTTCCCTGTTAAGGGTATGCTCTTTTTTGCTTTGAGGGGAACGCCCAAAAAATAAAATTAGATACTAATCTTTTACTCTTGAAAATTTCAGAGCTTTTAGCATCCAATTAGGTAAGGGTTGCGTTGCCGGTCTTTTTTCTACGTTTAAGAATAAGCCCAATTTCTCGATAATAGGAATTTTATAGACCTCTATCAACTCTATCCATGTGCCGTCGGGGTCTTCTATGTAAGTGCAATGTACTTTGGTGTTTTCGCCCATACTCAGCACGTCTTTGGTATCGCAGGTAAAACCGAATCCTTTTTTGGCTAGTGCTTCTCCTAATTCTTGCATCCCACGAACATCAAATCCCAAGTGTACAAAACCTGTATCGCCCCAAATTCTACCTTCGTAAATCTTTACCGGAGTTCTATCGCTTAGGTCTTGTACCAATTCAATGTAGGTGTCGCCACTCAATTTAGTGAATCCTCCTCCGGATGGTTTTGATTGGGTCAGCAAAACTCTTCTATATTTTCCGTTACCTCCGTTTATGTTTTTCCAATCTTCAAAGGTTCCGGTTTCATCATAAACTACTTTGTCGTAGCCTAAGATATCGGAATACAAAGTCATTGCCTTTTCAACATCCGAAACACCAATAGAACAGCCGGCTATTCCTCCCGTTAAATGCTTTCCTTTCGTAAACCAATTTTTGCCGGGTACGATTTGAAAAAGTAAACCTTGCGGGTCTTTAACGTAGAATGTTTCCCAACCGTTTGGCATCTTTACTATTTCTGAGATAACATTTGCCCTATTTTCTTTGTAGTAGTTAAAGGCTTCTTTAACATCGGGGGTTTTAACCATTCCGATATAAATACCTAAATCTCCTAATTGATGTTCTACTTTAGCTGGTTGAGCTGTAAAAGATGTAGGACTTACAACTTCCATGGCACAACCTCCTTGAAGGTTGGTAACCATTGCTGCACGCTTGGTTATTGTTTGGTTATTGGTATAAATATCCATTAGCGGTGCAGGTGCTTCGTCGTTAAAGAAAGGTATATCCAGACCGATAAATTTTCTATACCACTTCCATGC
>JALTUD010000540.1 GCA_027047735.1 Flavobacteriales bacterium
TGAATTTTTGGTTTCTTAGACGATGAATAAAAATTTTGCATAGCACCCGCTATGGAAAATTTTTATGAAGACGGATAAGGAATCAAAAAACGCTTTATACCGTCTATTTTACTCGTGTTAGGGATACAATCCCTAACGCAAGTGGAATGAGTGCATAGAAAGTGGATTTTATTTTCTTTAGATAGTGAAAAAATTCTTTGCATAGCCGAGCAACGGAATTAATTTTTGAAAAAAGATTAGGAATCAAAAACACTATGTAGAGCTCTTTATACTTGCGTTAGAGATAAGCACATAAGCACAAAGAAAATATATTTGTAAATATTTCTTAATTTTTAAAAAATTAGGAAATACTTTTACATTTTTCAAAGCCCAACAATTTGCAATGTACTGATACCTCCTTGCTTTTTTTCTATTTGTATTTGAGTTGGGATACGCTCTTTTAGAGCTTCTACATGAGAAATCACTCCTATTTTCTTACCCTCTTGTTGTAACGATTCCAAGGTGGAAATTACGGTTTCCAAGGTTTCTGAATCCAATGTGCCAAAACCTTCGTCAATAAAGAGCGAATCTATTTTAACATTATTCCCCGCTAAATCGGACAAACCTAAAGCTAAGGCCAGACTTATCGTAAACTTCTCTCCTCCGCTTGACGTTTCGATGCTACGAACGGTGTCGGCTAAATAATGGTCAACCAAGGCTATTTTCAAATAATTTTTGTCGCTTTCTATTTCTTTCATCAACAACGAATAGCGATTGTTTAATTTGGATAAATGTTCATTGGCTCTATTGAGCAAAATTTCAAGTGTCAAACGTTGAACATATTTATTAAACCCTTCCTTTTCTCCGCCTAAAATTTTAAACAATCTATCCCATTTATTTACTACTTTTTCTTGTTCGTTTACCCGAAGCATAATCGCTTTGTTTTTTTCTACCAAACGTTTGTGATTATTTTCTTTTTCATCCAACCTTCCTTTTTCTTCCCGCAATTTATCTGTTGATAATTTCAGTGCTTTCCGTTCAGCTGAAACATCATCTTCTACTCTTCCCGACAGTTTACTTTTACTCAGCTCAACCTGTTGCATCAGCTCTTGTAGTTGCTTTTGCTTTTCTTCCAACCGTATCGTTAAGGTTTTTATTTCATCTCTTTCTTCCTTAAATAAACGCTCTTGTTCCTTCGATAATAGAGCTTGTCTTATTTTTTCTTCAGTAGAAAAATCTTTATCATCTTTTAATTTTTGCTGTATTATCTTTTCCTGTTCTTCAATCGTTTTTATCTTGTCTTCAATACTCTTTTCTTTTTCGCGTATTTGAATCCCCAAATCATTTATCTTTTTAGTTAATTTCTCAACGTCTTTTTGCGTATTTTTAACTTCCGTTTTCGCTTTATCAACTGCTAGATTCAATTCTTGGGTTTTATCTTCTACACTGATGCCTTTGGGCAATATTTTATAACGTTGATTTTGCAAAACCGTCAAAGAATCTTCTCCCTCCTTTACTTCTCGTTCTACATCGGTAAGGTCTTTTTCTTTTTTGAAAAGTTGTTCATTTAAATCTTCTAGTTTATTTCTTAGAATTTCCAGATTATTCTCCTTAGTTTTTTTCTCCTCTTTTTTGTTTTTATATTCCTCTACCTTTGTTTTTATTTCTTCAAGAAAATCATCTATTTTTTCTAATTCAGGAATAGTCAAATTAAATTGCGTGAACTCCTGTTGAAGTACATTTGTTAATTCAGCTATCACTTGCCTTTTCTCCTCTAACTCTTTTGAAGTCTTCTCTATGTTTTTTGTTTCGGATTCTATCTTGCTTTCCAAACGGGATTTTTGCTCCTTAAAACTGTCTTGTTTTTCACGAAGTTTTTCTATTTCTTCTGTCAACTTTTTCAAATCGCCCGAACGTTGATAAAATACATCAATTTGTTGAATTAATTTTTCTTTTTTGGTTTCCAATTCCTCCAGTTTCGCTTGAATATCTTTTTCGCTTTCATTGTTGAACAGCGGTTGTTCTCTCTTACGTTCCTCCATAAGTTGAGGCAACTCTTTCTCTTTGGATTTTAAAGTTTTCCCTATGGTTTCAAGCTCATTTTCTTTGGTAGCAAGACCTCTTGTTAGGTTCAACAATCGTTTATTTAATTCTTCTACCGCTTCTTGACGGTCTTTGACCCGCTTTTCGTCTTCTTGCAATTCAATATTGGGATATTGCGAAACATAAGGATGTTCGGTTGAACCGCAAAGGGAACAAGGTTCTCCTTCTTGCAGTTTTTTTCGTTCGTCTTCCAACGCTATAATTTTTGATGCACGTTCTTTCAGCAAACGAGCATCTTCGAGAGCAGTTTTTGCTTTATCGATTTTATCCTCTAACTCCTTTTTATTTTGCTTTGCTTTTTCAACATCTTGGATTAACTTTTTTTCATTCTCTTGGTTCTGTTTTATTTCATGCTGTACTTTTTTTATTGTATCAGTCAATTTGAGTGCATTGCTCCAAGCTGTTATTTCTTTTTCAACCGTCTCTTTTTTATCAGACAGGCTTTTAATGTTCAAATCGGCAAGCATCTTTTCAAGAGCTTTTGCCGATAGTACTTTTTTATTTAATTCATCCTGTTGCTCTTTATTGTTTAATACCGCTTGTTCAAGCTCTTTTTGAAATAGTTTTTTGTTTTTTTGTGCGTCTTGTAATTCTCGTTTCAGCTTCTTTTCGTTACTTATTTCTTTCTTCCAATCGGATAGTTTAACCGTCCAACCGGTTACGTTTTTTTCAATCTGTTCTACCTGTGTGTTTTCATTTAAAAAACGTGTAAGTTGGCTAATTTGAGTTTCCAACTGTTTGATTTTGTTTTCAGCAAGCTCTTTTTTCTCTTTTTTTAGCTTGTCAACTTCTTTCTGTACTTCTTTTTTCGTATCAACACGTTTGTTTAAGTTTGTTTGCTCACTCTTTATCGTAGCATCTAGTTGGGTAACTTTAGTTAGTTCCGGTTTCCATTTGTTTTCTAAACCTTCCGCTTCTTCTAATTGAACTTTGGCTTGTTCTAAGACTTCTTTCTTCTTTTTTTCCTGCTCTTTAAATTGTTTAATCTCCTCTTGTTTTTCTTGAATAAAAAAACGTCCATCTTCAACCTCTTTCCTTAACCGTTTAACATCTTTAATATCATCATAATACAAAGACAAGACTTTTTCGTGAAGTCTTAATCGTTCTAAGTTTTCTTTTTTAGCTTCTTTTAATTCTTTTAATCGAAGCACTTCTTTATTGTAGTCTTGTTCTATTAGTCCGGCTTCTTTTTTCTTTTTGAATAATTCTAACAGCTCTTCTACTTTCTTTTCTTTTTGTGTTAACTCCGTTAATTCTTTTTCTATGTCTTTTTTGCGAGCTTTGATTTTTTCCAAATCTTCATTAGTCAGTAAATCTTTGCTCAATTCATTTTTTATCTTTTCCAATTCGATATTGGCTTCCCTCCGTTTATCGGATGTTTTATAACCAATTTTATTATAAATTTCTTCACCGATAATTTGCTGTAACAAATGTCCTTTATCTTTATCATCGGCTAAAAGAAACGAAGCAAAATCACCTTGTGCCAACAGGATGGAACGTAAAAATTGATTATAATTCAACTTGGTTATTTTTTGAACTTTCGAGGGTAAATCACGCTTTGATTCCGATATGATCTTTCCTTTTGTGAGATTTTTTAAATATACTTTTTCTTGTTTGTTTATATCTTTTCCCGTCTTGCTCTTGGTTCTTATAGACCAAAATGCTTCATACTCTTCTCCTTCGCTCTCAAAAGTTACCCGCGAAAAAGCATCTCCGGTACCATGCGACAAAACATCAGACAAAGAACTTTTATTGAATCTTGCTACTTTGTGATACATAGCAATGGTAATAGCATCTAACACCGTTGTTTTTCCTGCTCCTGTGGCTCCGGTTATGGTAAACAAACCTACGTCACGGAATTTATCGTCCGTAAAATCGACGGTGTATTCTTTATCTCCTCCTAATGAGTTTATATTTTTAAGTTCGATTTTTAGTATTTTCATTGTTTTTCGGTGTTGGGGTTGAATTAAGGTTTGTTTTACTTATTTTATCTATCAAGGATTTAAAATTTATACTATCACCATAAATCATATTTTCTTGCATTTCTATATAGTCACTTTCATATTTTTTTTAAAAATTCATTTGGCGGTATAACATTTAAATCATCTATTTTTAAAGTAGCATAATCAACCGTTTTGATCGGGGTGAATATTTTTCTATGAGCTATTATCTCATCAAAAAGTTTAATGTTTTTCAAAGCATTAATCCCATATTCGGTTGATATAATTTCCCCTATATCATACATGTGCCTAGACATTCTATGATAACGAATTTTATCAGAGGTTTTAGTAAATTCTTCGTGTAACAAAATTAACTTTTCTAAAAATGTTTTTTGAGGCGATATCGTTTTCACTTTAAAGGGTTCAGCATCGAAAGAATAATTTGAATAATATTCTGAGACCATGGATTCTATTTCTTTTTCTTCTGCTGGTTCTAACAAAGAACGAGCACCTATTTCAACTAATACTTTATGCTTGATATAAGGGATTTCATTGAACACCGATTTATAATCAATTTCTATAATTTCCGGGTCTTGGTCTGAAATCTTTGTGTTTTTTACCTCAATATGATATAACTTATTATCTATTTTATAATTATCAAACTCTTTTCTTAAAACATCAAGCATTTCAGTAGAAACAAAGTCGTGTGACTTTCTCCTTAATTTTCGTATTTGTCCTTTGGTTAGTTCCCCGGAAAACCCAAGATATTCCCGATTAACAGCAAGGTCAATATCTTCTGAAAATCTTTGAATCAAATTATATGCTTTACTTAATGAAGTACCACCTTTAAACACTAAGTGATTAGAAATTTTAGTATTAAAAACAAGTCGCAACACAAGTGTTACCCAAGCATCTTTTTCAATTGCTTGTGGTTGGATGCCTGTTTTGAAACTCAACTGTCGAAAGAGTTCT
This sequence comes from Flavobacteriales bacterium, assembly GCA_027047735.1. Lineage (GTDB taxonomy): Bacteria > Bacteroidota > Bacteroidia > Flavobacteriales_D > Parvicellaceae > S010-51. The sequence continues at coordinate 4,995 of JALTUD010000540.1, forward strand.
TTTTGACGAAGTAATGGCAATTCAAACCAATTCATTTTTCATAAAATTTCTGAGATTATTTTTTGTATCCAAATTGGTGCACTCAATATATCTTTTTTTATCTTTTTTTCTTCTCCTGATTGTTTTATTACGTTAGAAAGTTTTTGTTTTATGACTTCATTTACATTCTTCTCTTTTAAGGATTTTAAGGACTGTATAATCAAACTACTTAGTTTGCTCTCAGCACATAAATTCTTAGGGCTTGTTTTTTTGAAAATGATAGTTTGATTACCAATATTTATTTTCCTTGCTGACCCATCTGTTAGATAAACAACATTCATAGGAACTTGTGTTGATAATCCCAACAAATGCTGTGCATATACTCCCGTAGAAATTATTTTTGCTTTATCTCTTTTAGCGATTGCTACTGCAATCTCGTCAGCAGTTGGATATAAAACCCCTAATACTTTGTCAACTTTAGGATGATAATAAAGTCCTTTTGAAATTCGAATCAATATACCTTTCGTTGCAAGGCGTTGAAGTGCTTTTCTTACTGTATCATAGTTACCAAATTCTAAGAAGTCTGAAACAAAAAATAATTTCCCTTGTTTTGAATTGCTAATAATATTTTCAATTTCCTTAGTTACACTCATTATTTAAATTCTTGTCCCAAAAATAGTAAAATAATGGGACAAAATGGAGGTTAAAATGTAAACATATTTCTATTTATTAATTGCGTTAGGGATAGAAGTGGCATCCTTTTGGGTTGTTGCATATATGCAACCCAAAAGATATAACGGATAGCCCGACCCTCATCTGCAAAACAAACGTTTCGCGAGAGCGATATGTTTGTTTTGCAGATGAGGGGAACGCCCTAATCATTTTCCTGTGCTATCGAATAAACTTCCATAAAAGCGTCTAACAATTCCGGTTCTTGCTCCAAATCTACGTTTTCATCTTTGCACTTTTGCTTGAATATTTCTACGGGATCTAAGCGTTTTAAATCTTTCATTCCTTCTCTGGCTTCTTCCAATCCTTTAATTTTTCGTTTGTTCTTTAATGATATTTTCAGAATTTCCAACGGTAATTCTTTGGCGGCTTCGCTTATTTCGGCAATGTTAATCTTTTCGTTTTCTGCGTTATCTACCACGACTTCCACAAACGGGGTTAAGTTGTAATCGCCCGAAGGAACTTCATTTAACGCGTTTATACAATCCGAAATTGTTCCTTGTATTTTGCGTATTACTCTAAATTCGGGAACTGTTTTTTCGTGAATTTCTTTTATTTTGTTTTCTTCTATATCTAAAATCACCACTTTTTTATTTGCACCCACTTCGCTAAAGCTAAGCACAATAGGCGACCCTGAATAGCGAATATGCTCTTTTCCTCCGACGGTTTGAGCCCGGTGCAAATGTCCTAAAGCAACGTAGTCGAAGGTTTCGGGGAAATCATCTGCTCCGATATTTCCTAAATTACCAACGTAGATACTTTTTTCACTGTCGGAAATGCTTCCTCCGATGGCAAACAGATGTCCCATTGCCAAAACGGGAACGTTGTTTGTGTTTTTTTTCTCGCAAATTTCAGCTAATTCCGTATAATGATTGACCAAAGCTTTTTTGTACTTTTCTTCTATTTCATCAAAATTTTCTCCTGCTACCGCTCTTCGTATATCTTGGTCTCGCAGATAAGGTGCGGCACCGATAATCACCTGATCTTCACCGATTAAAAGTTCAATAACCTCATCTTCTATACTATCGGTTGCTTTTCCAACGACATAGGTGTTTAGATGTTTTAGCACCTCTTTTGGAGCGTTTAATAAATTGGGAGAATCGTGGTTGCCACCTGTTACAATTACGTGTTTGCAGACCGTTTCCGAACTGATTTCAGCCAAAAATTCATAGTACATAGATAAGGATTTTGGCGAAGGTGTAGCTGTATCGAATATATCACCGGAAATGAGTAAAATATCTATTTTTTCCGTATCGATTGTTTTTTTCAGCCACGCTAAAAATAATTGTTGTTCGTCGTGTTGCGACTGTTCGTATAGTCGATGACCGATATGCCAATCGGAGGTATGGAGTATGTTCATTGCTTATGCTTACTTTTATTTCCTACTAAAATAACTAATATTTTCGTTTAAAAGTTAAGTTTACCCGTAATTTATTAACTTTGATTGAAAGACAGAAATATGCTACCCAAATTTCTAAAATCTTTATTCGCCTTAACCTTTTACGAACGTAAGGGTATCTTGTTTTTATGGGGCTTGCTTATATTGCTAATCGGTTATTATTGGGTAGATGATTATTTTATCCAAAAAAAGAATGATGCTTCGATTGAACTTACCGAACTTGAAAGTATTGATTACCTTCAAAAAGAAATACGGCAGACTAAAGAAAAACTGACTCAAGCAAAAACGACCTTATTTCAATTCAACCCGAATGAATTGGACGAAAAAGGCTGGGAAAAACTGGGATTTACTCGAAAACAAGTCCGTTCGATACTTAAATACATCGATGCCGGCGGTCATTTTTACAAACCGGAGGACCTGCTAAAGCTCTACGTCATTGACCAACAAAAATACGAACAGCTACAACCATTCATTATCCTTCCCGAAAGGAAACAACCTAAAAAACATAAGAAAAATTGCTACCGAATAGTGTTCATCCAATCATCTGCTCCGGTTTATGATGCGTTTGAGATGATAAAGGAAGTTTATTATAAAAAACGTGAGAATGATTATCTGTATTATTCCCGTTCATTTACATCTTCAAGTCAAGCTGAAACAGAATTAGAAAGTGTAAAATCTTTGGGCTTTGAAAGTGCTTTTATCGAAAAACTCCCTTGTGATGAGCATTTCTATAAAATAACTCCTAAGAAAAAGATAAAAACCTCACAGCCTAAAGTTCGTCCCATTGTGGAGATAAACTCTGCCGACACCTCTTTATTGAAAATGCTTACGGGTATCGGAAGTTACTACGCGAAAAAAATTGTGGAGTACAGAACGCGATTGGGCGGTTTCTATTACGTTGAACAATTAACCGAAATTTATAAATTAGAACACGATGTTATAGATGCCAACCGTTCTTATCTGAACGTAGATACAACACTTATTCAAAAAATCAACATCAATACGGCAAGCAAAGAAGAACTAAAAAAACACCCTTACATTAAGTGGCAGGTTGCCAATTCCATTGTTTTATATCGTGCCAACCACGGTAAATACAAGCAACTACAAGACATTACCCAATCTGTTTTGGTAAGCGATAGTTTATACAAGCGAATACGCCCATACCTAAAAAATTAACATAAAAAAACCTGCTCAAACTAATGAGCAGGTTTTCCAAAAAATATTAAAACTGACAATTAAACTACTTTAACGTCAATTGCATTTAATCCTTTTTTACCTTCTTTTAAGTCAAATTCAACTTCGTCTCCTTCTTTAATTTCGTCAATTAATCCTGAAACGTGAACAAAATGTTCTTTGTTTGAATCGTTCTCTACAATAAAACCAAATCCTTTGGTTTCATTAAAAAATTTTACTGTTCCTTTAATCATGTTGTTATTTAATAAATTATATGCCACAAATCTACGCTATTTATTTGGATAACCTACTATTTATTTTTTTTATTTTCAATTATTTACGTATTTCTTCTCTTTTCCTTTGTATTTGGGCGTTCCCCATTTTCCCGAAAACAACATATCGCTTTCGCGAAACGTTGTTTTCAGGAAAATGGGTCGGGCTATCCGCTATATCTTTTGCCCTCCAAAAGGAGGGAGGGCAAAAGGATGCCGCTCCTATCCCTAACGCGGGCGAAATTGGCGGATAGAAAGTGAATTTTTGGTTTCTTAGACGATGAATAAAAATTTTGCATAGCACCAGCTATGGAAAATTTTTATGAAGAAGGATAAGGAATCAAAAAACGCTTTATACCATCTATTTTGCTCGTGTTAGGGATACAATCCCTAACGCAATTATCAATTAAACATCAAAATTCTACACCAAATTGATTGTGAGTTTCTTCCAGTGCTTTATAAGCCGTTAAATCATATCGAGTAGGAACAATGGATACATAACCATTTTCTAATGCCCACATATCGGTATCGGTTCCTTTGTCGTAATTGTGAAATTCTCCTGCTAACCAATAGTATTTTTTCTTCAACGGGTCTTCGCGTTCGTCAAAAGTGTCGTCCCAAAAAGCTCGTGCTTGTTTGCTGACTTTTATGCCTTTTATTTCACTTAATGGTAACTTAGGAATATTTACATTTAAGCATATACCTTCTTGCATAGGTTGCTCAATTGCTTTTTGCACAATTTCTTTCACAAAATGTTGAGCTGCTGTAAAATCAGCTTCTACACTATAATCCAATAGAGAAAAACCAATACTCGGCACACCGCACAAAGCCCCTTCGATAGCTGCCGACATCGTGCCGGAATACAATACATTTGTAGAAACATTAGAGCCGTGATTGATTCCCGAAAGAATTAAATCAGGCTTTCTATCGCCCAACTTATAGATTCCTATTTTAACACAATCGACCGGTGTGCCCGAACAATTGTAAGCGGTATGCTCTCCAAAATAATGGATACGTTGAATACGCAAAGGATTGTTTATCGTTATGGCGTGTCCCATTCCCGATTGAGGACTATCGGGTGCTACGATCATCAGTTCGCCAAATTCAGCAACAGCTTCTACCAAAGATTGTATCCCTTTTGCCGTAAAACCATCATCGTTGGTGATTAATATTAAGGGCTTTTTTTGTGTCGATTTCATTAATGTCTTTTATATTTTTTTAAAGTACTTTTGATAGCCTTTGCTAATTTTTCCGAATCTTCGGCTTCTAATTGGTGTCCGAAATAAATAAAATCATCTTTATCTGAAAAACGCACTGCTCCTTCGCCCATCACCCAAAACGAATCGTTCATTACTTTAGCGAATGATTTTGGATTTTGTTTTAGACTTTCTACTTTATTTATATCTATTTGTTGCGTAAGGTATGATTTAGCTTTACCATATCCCAAAATTGATTTTTTAATCGTGAATTTATCTTCGTCAATTTTTATGTACTCTACCCCATATTTTCGCCATAAAAATACGCGAACTATTCGATACTCAAAGTACAGCCAAAATACAGCCAAAACAAAAAGTACCAATTTCTCCTCTTTCCCCAAATCTCCCAACAAAAGGAAATACAGAAAAACGGCACCGCAAAACGTCCACGCTATAATCCACGTTAAAAGCAAGGTTTCTTTCCAACGTTCTATTTTGGTAGAAATAACGAAAGTGGTGTATTTCTGCGGATGATGTTTGTATGATATTCTATCGCCTATTGTTTTCATGGCTTTAATATAAAACCGGCTCGGTTTCTACTTCATTGAATTTGATGCCGTAAGTTTCCAACTCTTTTAATACCGGCTCATAAATCTCTTTATGTATAGGAATTTGAACTCCTTTTAGTTTTATTGTTCCGTTGAGAATCATTTTAGTGCAAATTCCTACCGGCAAACCTACGGTGTCGCTCATAGCGGTATATGTTTGGTCTTGTCCGATGTACGTCATGGAAGAGTGTATTTCTTTGTCCTCTCCATTGAGTTTAAAACCGAATTTATGCCACATGACTATCATATCTTTGTCTTCCGGTTCTAGTGTCCACTTTTCTTCTAATATTTTCTGTAGAATTTGAGCAGGTGTGGCATCTTCTTTCAAATTTAGTGGTGTGTTTTCAAAAATACCCAACCATACTAATTTGAACCATATCTCATCATCTTGGTCTATTTTTAGGTAATGTCTTAATTTTAGTTCAACCGAGTCGTGAGGGTTGTAAGCCAAAAATGAATTGATAAAATCTCTTTTCGTCATATCTTTTGAACCTTCAAGGATATAACTATCATCCGTTGCTCCCAACTGAACAAAGACATTCCATGCTCTGCTAAAACCTACTTTACGCAACGTTCCTCTATAAATCGTAGGAATATCCTCCAATCCGTAAACGGCTCTGTACTTTAAGGAATCTCTATTGGCATACCCTTCAAATCGTCCGTTTCCTTCTACCTCGATGATTTCTGTTCTTCTAAAAAGTTTATGATAAGGAATGTATTTATATTTACCTTCTTGTATGAATTTAGCAGCTCCGCCTTGTCCTGCCAAGACTACGTTTCTGGGATTCCAAGTAAATTTGTAATTCCACGGATTGTTGTCGCTTTCCGGTGCAACCAAACCTCCCGTAAATGATTCAAAGCAAGTCATTTCTCCCCCCATTTCGGCTATTTCATCAAGCACTTTTTTAGCTGACAAATGGTCTATTCCAGGGTCAACACCTATCTCGTTCATGATGATGATACCGGCTTGACGAGCTTCTTCGTCCAAAGCTTTCATTTCTTTGGAAACGTAAGAGGGGGTTATTACGTCTTTCTTGTATTTAATACAATCTTTCACGACTTCAATATGGAAACGTGCAGGTAACATAGATACCACGAAATCGCTGTTTTTTACTTCCTTAGCTCTTTGTTCAGCATCTAAAGCATTGAATGAAAAGGCTTCTCCACGTTCGTAGCCGGCAACTTTTTCTTTTGCCAATTCTACATCCATATCACCCACCTTTATATACCAATTTTCTTTTTCGGCATTCTCTAATAAATATTTTATCAAAGAAGATGATGATCTTCCTGCTCCTATTACCAATATTTTTTTCATGATTTATCGAAATGATGTATATGTATTTACTCTACTTAAAAGGGAATATCCCTACTCAAATAAAATTGAAAAAAATAAAATATTTTTCCTCTTTTATTCTTTTTTAATTTTAAATCCGTAAACGAAATTCTATCTCAAAAAGTATCACGCAAAGATTTTTTCCGTCATCTAAAGAAACCAAAAATTTACTTTCTTGTACTTCATTCAACATGCGTTAGGGATTGTATCCCTAACGCGAGACATCTGAGCACAATAAAACGGTTTTATTTTCCTTATACTTCTTCAAAATTATTTTCCATAGCTGGGCTATGCAAAAGAATTTTTCATCGTCTAAGAAAACTAAATTCCGTTTTCTTTGCACTCACCTGTATCGCGTTAGGGATGGGAACGGCATCCTTTTGGGTTGTTGCGTATATGCAACCCAAAAGATATAGTGGATAGCCCGACCCTCATTTGCAAAACAAACGTTACGCGAGAGCGTTATGTTTGTTTTGCAAATGAGAGGAACGCCCAAATTATTCTTCTTCCGCTACGGCTTTGTCTGCTTCTACTCCTGCTTTTAACAAATCGGCTTTATGCAATGAATTGTACCATTGAAATATTTTTTTTATATCCGAAGGACGAACTCTTTCATCGTCATACTCGGGTAATACTTCAGCCAAATAATTTCTTAATTCCTTTAAATCGGATTTATGGTCAGGGGCTTTTCCGCCGTTTTCTTTGTCGTAGATTCGTTGATAAACTTCGGATAAGAGTTCATCTCCTTCGATGGTGTATATACTGATGTCTTCTAAAGCACTGATTCTATCGGTTGCAAATGCCGGTAGTTTTCTTCCGGTTTCTACCGACTGAACAATAACGTTGTTTTTTCCTTGGGCTACTACGGTATATAGACCGGGTTTTCCTGATATTGCGATTATTCCTGTTAATTTCATTCTACTGTTGTTTTAATTTCTTTCTCCACAAATTTATAAATATTAATCAATGCTTAACGAGTATTTTTTTAACATACATTTCGTTATAAGTGTATAACTTTAGCTGATAAATTCCATTTACTAACTTGCTTACATCTACATTTATTTCGTTAACTGATAGGTTGTCAAATGATTGAACGATTCTACCTCTTAAATCTGTTACTTCAAAACGATGGATTGAGGTGTTGGTTTTTATATATAGAGTTTCTTGTACCGGATTGGGATAGGCGAAAAACTGCTGTTGTTCTTGTTTTACTCCCGTACTTAAAAACATAATAGTATCAGAATAGGATTGACAACCGAAATTATTTTCCAGAATGGCATAATAATCTCCGTTTTGTTGCGCTATAACTATTGAATCTAATGAGCTTGTTATCGGATTTCCGTCTAAATACCATTGAACGTTAGTATTGCCAACGTTCGTTAAAATGATTGAATCTAAATTTACAGCGATTGTGGGTGTCTGAGGATTAGGGTATTCGACAACTTGAACAAAAGTAGTATCACTCCAGCATCCTGAAGTATCAGCTGCTTGTACAAAATACAACCCTGAACTATCAATCATCCAATTTTGCAAGGTGTCGGTCGCGTTCCAATTGTATTGCTCGAACGTTTCCGATAAAGTAAGCACCGTACTGTCTCCTTCGCAAAAGGATAAATCACCCGCTACGTTTACCGTAAAACGCAGGGCATTTAACGTGTTAAAACCGTCCAACTTTCCATTTCCAAATGAAACATTTGGTAATTGTCCCGTAAAAGTATCTGAATATGCTGTTGTAATTAAGGCTTGCTTAAAGCGTTCGGGCGTTAATTGGTTACATTTTTCTAAAGCCAAAGCTCCAACTCCTGCAACGATTGGACTTGCCATGGAAGTTCCTCCGTTTCTTCGGTGCATTCCTCCGATAGCTAATGTTGAATCAAGCGGTGGATGGGTTAGGTAATAATTTATCAAATTTAAAGGCATGGCTGAATTTACTCCGTGTCCTGACGCTGCAATCTCCGGCTTAAGACGACCATCACGTGTAGGACCACGACTGGAAGTTTCTGCAATTTTACCGCGAATACCTCCGTTCGATGTCCACGTGGTATCCAAATTAACATATCCGCTATCGTTGTAATAATTCCCTACTGCAATCACACTTGGTAAACATTGGAAAGAACTCACAATAGTTTGTAAACTATCGGGGAAAGAGTATTTGGAAATATCTGTAAAATTACTAACTCCTGAGACATCATCAACTATATCAGAAAGACCAAAAATAGAAGACGACCAACAATCAAACTTTCCTGTCCCGGTTGTTTCAAAGCGGAAATGATATTGAGCAGAATCGGGTGAAGGTAAATAGACTTGCAAGAGATAT
>JALTUD010000541.1:0-880 GCA_027047735.1 Flavobacteriales bacterium
TCTGCATTTACCGATTCGCTGTGTCCTCCTTCTACGGGAACACGTACAACCGTAGCAGTTATTTTGATATTGTTGTCGTTAAATATTTTGCGTGTTTCTTCTACAAGTTTTTGTTCTTCTGTTGTATAACCGTCCTCCAAGAACTCTCCTCCGTGCGGAAGACAATTTTTGTCGATAGGATAAGGATATACCATTTCTCCCTGTATTCCTTGTCTTTCATTTTCAAGTTGGCGTACGGCTTTTACACCGGTACCCGAAACGGATTGATAAGTGGAGATGACCAAGCGTTTTAATCCGTATTTTTTTTGAAGTGAAGATAAAGCCAAAACCATTTGGATAGTGGAACAGTTGGGATTGGCAATGATTTTATCCTCTTTGGAAAGTATAGAAGCATTGATTTCCGGAACAATTAGTTTTTTAGTTTCGTTCATTCGCCACGCCGAAGAATTATCGATAACCGTTGTGCCAGCTTGTGCAAATTTTGGTGCCCATTCTTTGGAAATTGTTCCTCCTGCCGAAAAAATAGCGATATCCGGTTTTTCAGAAACGGCTTGCTCCAAACTTTGAATTGTTCTTGTTTTTCCGTTCCAAGTTATGGGTTTTCCAACATTTTTGGCTGATGCTACGGGTATGAGTTCGGTTACATTCAGCTTACGTTCTTCCAATACTTTGAGTATTTGTTCTCCTACCATTCCGGTAGCTCCTATTACGGCTATTTTCATAGTTCAAAAATACGATATTAGTGTCGATGTGAGAAGGAAACTGTTATTTTTTTTAATTTTTTCATCATCTAAAGAAACTAAAATTCACTTTCTATCTGCCAATTTCACTCGCGTTAGGGATTGTATCCCTAACCTGTATAAAAAGAGCACCATAAAAT
>JALTUD010000541.1:890-4559 GCA_027047735.1 Flavobacteriales bacterium
ATTTCCATAGCGGGTGCTATGCAAAGATTTTTTTCATCGTCTAAAGAAACTAAAACTCATTTTCTTATCACTCTTTTTACACACGTTAGGGATAGAACGGCGTGTTTGAACTCCTTTTTGCCCTCCTCCTTTTGAGGGCAAAAAGAGTGAGTAGTGATAGCCCGACCCTTTTCTGCAAAAACAATGTTTCGCGAGAGCGATATGTTGTTTTGGCAGAAATGGGGAACGCCCAAATAATATGGGTTATGCAAATTTCATTAGTGTACAGGCTACCACTCCTGCGGTTTCTGTTCTTAGCCTATTGTTACCTAATGTTGTTGCCGTGAATCCTTTTTGTATGGCTTCTTGTATTTCTTCGGGCGAAAAGTCGCCTTCCGGGCCGATTAATATGAGTTGGTTTTTAGTAGAATCGGTTATTTGGGGAAACTCTTTTTTGGGGAATTCATCTCCGCAGTAGGCTATGGCTTTGACTTCGGCGTTTTGTTCTTTTTGGATAAATGTAGCGAATTTAACGGGTGGATGTATTTGCGGTTTCCAAAGGCGTTGGGATTGTTTCATTGCGGCAACAAGGACTTTTTCCCATCGTTGTTCGTTGAATTTTTTTCGTTCGGAATGGGTGCAAATCAAAGGAATAAACTCGGTGATTCCGATTTCTACAGCTTTTTCCAAAAACCATTCTATACGGTCGTTGCTTTTGGTTGGAGCTATGGCTATGCTTATGTTTTGTGTCGGCTTTTTGTGATGAACGATTTCATCAATAACGAACTCACATCGTTTGGGGTGAGGGGTGATGACGGTTGCTTTTAGCTCTGTCCCTTTACCGTCTATCCCTCTTATTTTATCGCCTGCCTTTAGTCGAAGAACTTTTACGGCGTGTTTGGATTCGGTTTCGGATAGAACTTTTGTCTGCTCCCAACCGGGAAGGTAAAACGTGTGCATTTTGTCGATAAGGTTTTGGTGGGTTAATCATTGATATTCGGAGAAAGCCAACGTTGCATTTTTTCAAAAGGAATGTTTTTTCGTTTGGCGAGACTTTCTACTTGGTCAAGCATTATTTTACCGACTCCGAAGTATTTGCTTTCGGGGTGTGCAAAATACCAACCGCTCACCGATGATGCCGGAAACATTGCCAAACTGTCGGTTAGTTCTACGCCTGTATTTTCAGTAGCATTCAGCAGCTTGAATAAACCGATTTTTTCGGTGTGGTCGGGGCATGCAGGATAACCGGGAGCCGGACGTATTCCTCTGTATTTTTCTTTTATTAGTTCTTCGTTTTTTAGCTGTTCGTCAGGCGAATAGCCCCAATCTTCGGTTCTTATTTTTTTATGTAAGTACTCGGCAAAGGCTTCTGCTAATCTATCGGCTAGTGCTTTCAGCATTATCGAATTATAATCGTCGTGGTCTTCTTCAAAACGTTTTAAGTGCTCTTCTATATTCAACCCCGTAGTTACGACAAAAGCTCCGATATGGTCTTTCAATTGCGTTTCTTTCGGGGCGATAAAGTCAGCTAAACAATTATTTGGTGCTCCTTTTACTTTTTTGATTTGTTGACGCATTTGGCAAGATAAAAGAGCTACATCCGTTCTGCTTTCATCTGTGTAAATTTCTATGTCATCATAGTTAACGGAATTAGCCGGAAATATGCCGTAAACCGCATTTGCCGTCAACCATTTTTCTTTCACGATGGTTTGAAGCATTTTTTGAGCATCGGCAAATAATTTAGTAGCTTCTTCTCCTACGATTTCATCGGTTAATATGCGTGGATAGCCTCCGTGCAATTCCCACGTTTGAAAAAAGGGCGTCCAATCGATATAATCGACCAATTTTTCTAAATCAAAATCTTTTATGATTTGAACTCCTGTTGTTTTGGGTTGTGCTATATCCTCTTCTTTCCAAACGATGGGTATTCTGTTTTTTCGAGCCGCCTCTATGGATATTAATTTCTTTTGTCCTAGTTTCTTCTGATGATTTTCCCTTACTTTTTCGTATTCTTTTTTCAGATTTTGGACATAAACCTCTTTTTTATCACCTAATAAACTTTCTACGACAGTAACCGAGCGGGAAGCATCTAAAACGTGTACAGCCTGAGCACTTTTCAGGTGTGGTTCTATTTTAACGGCTGTGTGGACTCTGGAAGTGGTTGCACCTCCAATCATCAATGGAATCTTAAGTCCGGACTTTTCCAATTCTTTGGCAACATCAACCATTTCGTCCAACGAAGGAGTAATTAAACCGCTCAGTCCTATAATATCGGCACCTTCTTCCTTCGCTCTACGTATAATTTCATCTCCCGGAACCATAACGCCTATATCAATCACTTCATAGTTATTACAACCCAAAACTACACCTACAATATTTTTCCCGATGTCATGGACATCTCCTTTTACGGTTGCCATGAGGACTTTTCCCGCACTTGTATTTCCTTCTCCTTTTTCTGCTTCTATGTAGGGAAGAAGATAGGCTACGGCTTTTTTCATTACTCTTGCCGACTTTACAACTTGAGGCAAAAACATTTTACCTGCTCCAAACAAGTCTCCGACAATGTTCATACCGTCCATCAAGGGCCCTTCAATAACTTCAATGGGACGATTGTATTTTTGGCGACATTCTTCAATATCAACGTCTATAAATTCGGTTATTCCTTTTACCAAAGAATGAGCAAGTCGTTCTTCCACAGGTTTAGTTCGCCACTCTTGTGTTTTTTCCTCTTTTTTACCCGTACTTACAACGGATTCAGCAAAGTCAAGCAAACGTTCGGTTGCATCCGGTCTTCTGTTAAGTAGTACGTCTTCAACGTGCTCCAATAAATCTTTGGGAATATCATCATAAACTTCCAGCATGGCTGGATTAACGATTCCCATATCCATTCCTTCTTTTATCGCGTGGTAAAGAAAGGCGGAGTGCATGGCTTCTCTTACGGTATTATTCCCTCTAAAAGAAAAGGAAACATTACTGACTCCTCCGCTGACATGTGCTCCGGGTAAATTTTCTCTAATCCATCGTGTGGCTCCAAAGAAATCAAGGGCGTTATTGTTGTGTTCTTCTATTCCGGTTGCTACGGGAAATATATTGGGGTCAAAAATAATATCTTGCGGAGGGAATTTAACAATATCAACAAGAATACGGTACGAACGCTCACACATTTGTATTCTTTTTTCGTACGAATCTGCTTGTCCCTCTTCATCGAAAGCCATAACAATGGTCGCCGCTCCGTATTTTTTTATGAGTTTTGCTTGTCGGATAAATTCTTTTTCACCCGATTTTAAACTGATGGAATTTACGATGCTTTTTCCTTGTACGCATTTTAATCCTGCTTCAATAATCTCCCATTTCGATGAGTCTATCATCACGGGAACTTTTGAAATATCGGGTTCGGAAGCAATTAAATTTAAGAAAGTAGTCATAGCTTCTACACCGTCCAACATCCCCTCATCCATGTTGATGTCGATAATTTGTGCACCTCCATCAACTTGATCTCTTGCTACTTGCAAGGCTTCTTCAAATTCCCTGTTTTTTATAAGGCGTAAAAACTTCCGCGACCCCGTTACGTTGGTCCGTTCACCGATATTAATGAAATTAAGCTCCGGAGTAACGACCAAAGGCTCTAATCCGCTCAATTTTAAATAAGGAATATCCTTCCATTTGTATATATAATCTCCTGTATAATCG
>JALTUD010000542.1 GCA_027047735.1 Flavobacteriales bacterium
AAGCAAAAAAAGCGAGTAGTGATAGCCCGACCCACCCAACAAAAAAGAGCGTTCCCTGCAAGGGTATGCTCTTTTTTGTTGGGTGGGGAACGCCCAAAATATGACAAAAATCCATTCTTTTATCTTATAGATTGTCATTGTGTCAGTTTTGTTGTATTGGCACATCATTTGACTTTGCGGGGGTGAATTAAACTAAATGATTATAAAAAAATGAAAAAAGGAACAATTAATATTCAAACGGAGAACATCTTCCCTATCATCAAGAAGTTTTTGTACTCGGATACAGAGATTTTTGTGAGGGAGTTGGTTTCTAACGCGGTAGATGCTACTCAAAAATTAAAAACTTTGGCTTCTACCGGTGAGTTCAAGGGAGAATTGGACAACTTAAGGGTTGAAGTTATTTTGGATAAAGATAATAAGACCATAACTTTTAGAGATTACGGCGTGGGAATGACGGAGGATGAGGTGCAAAAATATATTAACGAGATTGCTTTTTCGGGGGCGACTGAGTTTGTGGAAAAGTATAAGGATAAAGACCCGAATACGATTATCGGACACTTCGGTCTTGGTTTTTACTCTTCTTTTATGGTTTCGGATAAGGTGCAAATTAAGACTTTATCGTACAAGGATGGAGCGAAACCTGTTTTATGGGAATCAGACGGTAGTCCGGAGTATACGATAACAGAAACGGAAAAAGACAATAGAGGAACGGATGTGATTCTTTATGTTTCTGAGGATTCTAAGGAATATTTGGAAGAAGCTAGATTGAATGAGGTGTTGACTAAATATTGTAAATTCTTGCCGGTGGAAATTGTGTTTGGTGAAAGAACCGAATATGTTGATGACCCATCGGGTGAGAAAGACGAGGACGGAAAGGTTAAAAAGATTGAGAAGAAAGTTCCTAATGTAATTAACAATACGCACCCTGCGTGGATTAAGAAACCTTCGGAATTGACGGATGAAGATTATATTAATTTCTATCACGAATTATATCCGTTTAGTGATGAGCCTTTATTTCACATTCACTTGAATGTTGATTATCCGTTCCATTTGACCGGTATTTTGTATTTCCCTAAATTGAAAAACAATGTGGAGGTACAAAAGAATAAAATTCAACTTTACAGCAATCAGGTTTTTATTACCGACCAAGTGGATAATATTGTGCCTGAATTTTTAACTCTACTTCACGGTGTGATTGATTCGCCGGATATTCCTTTGAACGTTTCCCGTTCTTATTTGCAAAGTGACAGCAATGTGAGAAAAATTAGTTCTTACATTACGAAGAAAGTGGCGGACAAATTAGCTCAAATGTTCAAAAATGACCGTGAGGATTTTGAGAAAAAATGGGACGATATTAAAATCTTTATTCAATACGGTATTCTTTCGGACAATAAATTTGAAGAAAAGGCTATTAAATTCTTGTTACTTAAAGATACCGATGGTAAATACTATACGGTAGATGAGTACAAAGAAAAAGTAAAAGATGCTCAAACAGACAAAAATGGAAAATTGGTATTCTTATATACGCACGATTCCGAAGAACATCATCCATTGATTGAAGATGCTAAAGCTAAAGGATACAATGTTCTTGTTATGGATAGTCCTTTGGATAGTCATTTAATTACGAAATTGGAGCAAAAATTAGATGTTAGCTTTGCTCGTGTGGATGCTGATACGTTGGATAAATTAATTACCAAGGAAGAAGAGATGCCTTCTAAATTAAGTGATGAAGAGAAAGAAAAAATAAAACCTGTTTTTGAAGCATCTATTGATAAAGATAAATTCACCGTTCAGTTTGAAAATCTGAGTGAAACAGACAAACCTGTGTCTGTTACGCAAAGTGAGTTTGTAAGACGAATGAAAGAACAACAAGCTTTGGGAGGTGGAATGCAAATGTTTGGAAGTTTTCCTGAAATGTATAATTTGGTTGTTAATGCCAATCATCCGTTAATTTCTAAAATATTAGAAGAAAAGGATGAAAAGAAAAAGGAAAGTTTGGCAAAACAAGCTGTAGATTTGGCTTTGTTGGCTAACGGAATGTTAAAAGGAAAGAAACTTTCGGATTTCATCAATAGAAGTCTAACGATGATTGATTAATTTTCTGAAAATTATATCTATCGCACTAAAAAAGCTCAACCGTCTTCGGTTGGGCTTTTTTTTATCACATTAATAGCCCCAACGCTTACTAGAAGCATCATAAAAATCAAAACCTATTTTGAATCTAAATCTTGCTTTATCCAAATTATTATCTGCCGTTACAAAATACCCTCCCAAACGTAAAGGTTGATATTCTCCGAAAAGACGAACATTAAATACTCTTTCTAAACCTCCGAAAGCTTCGAAATGAGCAAAACTAATATCCTTTATCAACAATGTTCCTGCTCCTCCGACCAACTGTAATCTTAACTTATTGATTAAAGGTACTTTATTTAAGATAGCCCCTTCAAAGTGATGAATATAATTGGCTTGTAAATATTCATTTCTGGTATCAAATTTATAGCCTAACAACTGAAACGAGTTGAGAGGATCGGCAAACAAACCGGCGTCTGAACCTCTAAAATATTTATGTTCCAACACTCTTAAACTTTCTTTTCGCGTAAAAGTTCCGGTACTTACTTTCCAAGAAAAATATCCCAAAGCAGGAAGACGGACAAAGTCTTCCGCACTGAACTCAAGGTACTCGAAATCAACCTCACTTCCGAACAAATTCGGTAGTCCTTTTCTAAATTTCATTCCTAACATCGGGTACTTTGTAGAAAGAACAACTTTTTTATTTTTTTTGATGTAGTATTTTTGTTTAAATCGATATTTTAAAGATAAATCTATTTCTGTTTTTCTGTAATCGGGAAATTCAACCGGAGTGTTTAATTGGTTTATGACCGTTGCTTCTGTAGTATCTTTAGCTAAAATTGAAAAATCCATTAGTTGAAGTCCCGCAATAGAAAATTGGTGTTGTACGGAAAATGTCAGTTCGGCATACAATCCATTAAAAATCTCCATACGTTGTGCGATACTAAAATTTTTGGTTCGTGCATAATTACTTCGACTGAACAGAGCCGTATATGAAGAACTTGAATTAATCAATTCGTAATAATCACCTAAGCGAATAAATGTCCGCAATGATTTAATCGGCACGTAGGTTAACCCCACTCCTATTTTACCCTTGACGTCTTTGTTTCTAAAGCCGTAATCAATTTGCCCTTGTGTTTCTAACAGATTTCCATTCTTAAATTCTTTGTTGTAATATCCACCTAATCTATGTCTGTATCCTCCCACACCTAAGGGGACAATTTGATTGATTAATCCGTGTATTCTAAACTCTGTTCCTTTAAAGCTGTTTTTATGTCCTATTCCCGTCAATAAAAAACTCCACACATTAATTTTATTAAAAGCTGAATCGATTTTCATTAAGTATTCGGAGCTGGTATATAGTGCTACCAAACTGTCGTACTCGCTAATAAATTCCAATTCGTTTTCCTTTAGTATCAGCGGGCGTTTATCCTCCCAAAAATCATCTTCTTTATCGAAAGCATCAACAGCAAATTCTTTGACTTCATTTCCAAATGTTTTTCTGTCAAAAGCAGGATTAAAATCATAATCAGAGAAATGAACGCGAACATTACCTTTTAGTAGTTTTTTTCCGCTTTTTAGTGTATAGAACAATTCCCTCCTAATTGGCACATAACGTGAAGAATCATAAGACGTATAGTTTTGAATAATTTTAAAATTAGAGCAAAAATAAAGAGCTTTTTCATTCACACTTAAATCAACTGACCTGAGGGCAAAAGTGGTATCCTCTATAAATAATGTACCATAAAATAAAGGTTCGTTTTCATATCGAGGGATAACTTCTATTTGAAGTATATTTTTTCCGTCCTCAATAAAATTTCCTTTGTAATCAAATCGATAACTTAAATTACTTCCCTCAGCCAATGGAGAAACAAAAGGTTTGGCATTAATAGCCGGATAACTGATTTTATTTTTGTAAAAATTAAAATCAGAATTTAGTACACTTGTGTAAAGTAAATTCGGATTAACCTTCTCTCCTATCTCTTCGGTTATATCCTCTTCTCCAATATCAACACCAATGGTTATAGATTGAGAAACAGGATTTTTAACTTCAGCATAATCGTGCGTTGCTTCTACATATTCTTTATATTGATTGGGAGCTTTAAAGTAAATAGTTGAAAATGTTTCTATAAGATTCAACTTTTC
The DNA here is from genome assembly GCA_027047735.1 of Flavobacteriales bacterium. Classification (GTDB taxonomy): domain Bacteria; phylum Bacteroidota; class Bacteroidia; order Flavobacteriales_D; family Parvicellaceae; genus S010-51. The sequence goes on from JALTUD010000542.1 coordinate 4,216, forward strand.
TTTTTTCAAACGTTCCTCCAATAAATCTTCGGGAGTATGCTCAACGGTTAAACTATCAATTTTTGTCTTAACGGTTGATTCGGCGTCCAAAGAAGCTTTAAGATACGTTTCACACTTGTATTTTTCTACTGCTTTTAGATAGGTTTTTCTACGCTCACGAACTTGTTTCATGATGAACTTTGCCCTATCTCTTGTTTTTGCTACAATTTCAACACCTCCTAAAACAGCCACATCTTCCTCTAAGGTTACGTTAAGCAAAACAACATCGGAAGAACGTTCAAGTTTAATCTGTTTTTCTATGGCTTTGTATCCAACAAAACTATAAACAATTGTAAACTCTC
>JALTUD010000543.1 GCA_027047735.1 Flavobacteriales bacterium
AAAATTTTCCATAGCGGGTGCTATGCAAAATTTTTATTCATCGTATAAGAAACCAAAAATTCACTTTCTATCCGCCAATTTTACTCGCGTTAGGGATAGAAGCGGCATCCTTTTGCCCTCCCTCCTTTTGGAGGGCAAAAGATATAGCGGATAGCCCGACCTCCATTATTCAAACACACGTTTTGCGTTAGCAATATGTGTGTTTGAATAATGGAGGGAACGCCCAAAAATAAACCTTACCACCTTTACAATTAAAAAAGATTATGCATCTTTGCCTTTTAAATGAAAGAGGAATATAATTTTAGAAAAGGGGAAATACTATTGGTGGACAAACCCTTAGGCTGGACTTCTTTTGACGTGGTTAATAAATTAAGGTATCCACTTAAAAGGAAATACGGCATTAAACGACTAAAAGTAGGTCATGCAGGAACCCTTGACCCCTTAGCAAGTGGATTGCTAGTTGTTTGCACAGGTAGAAAAACAAAAGAAATCAATACCTTTATTAACGACACAAAAATATACACAGGCATTATAAAGCTTGGTGCAACTACTCCTTCGTACGATTTGGAAACTGAAATTGACGCCACCTATCCGGTTGAGCATATTACTCCTGAAGCAGTAGAAAGAGTACGATTACAGTTTCTAGGAGAAATTGAACAAACACCGCCTATCTACTCCGCTAAAAAAGTAAATGGTAAGAGAGCATATGAATCGGCTAGAAAAGGAGTGGAAATAAAAATGAAAACTTCGACAATTTTCATTCACGACTTGACTTTAGAACTAAAAGAAAACCATGAAATCCATTTTTTCGTCAAAAGTTCCAAAGGAACCTACATAAGATCCTTAGCTTATGACATTGGAAGGGCCTTGAATACAGGCGGACACTTAACTCGATTAAGACGGGAGGCATCGGGTGAGTTTAAAATAGAAAACGCCTTACCGGTAGATACTTGGCAAAAAATAATTCAAGAAGCAAACGTTGGAGATATGGATTTGTAGAGGAACTTACAACGATACAAAACCCAATAATTGAAGAAAAAAGAAAAAAACACTTTATAGTTCAAAAAATTAAATTAAATTTGTCCCCCCATATAAAAACAAGGAGAATTTTAGTAAACAAAATTAGTTTAGAATGACAAAGGCAGAAATTGTAACAAGCATTGCAGAT
>JALTUD010000544.1 GCA_027047735.1 Flavobacteriales bacterium
ACCTACTAGAGTTGATAAAGTATCTAAACAACCATCTGCGTTAATAATCAATTGATAAGTTGTCGTTTGTGGTGGGCTTACTTGCACTTGTCCGGTTCCTACTCCATTTAACACACCTGTCAAAGGACTCCAATTATAAACGACTGAGACTCCATTATCAAAAGAAGATGTAGCAGTTAACGTAACTGTATCTCCCTGACAAATAGCTGTACTCCCGGGTAAAGAAACATTTCCATAGACCGTTGTTACTTTTACACTATCTGTAATTTCACAACCGTTATTATTAGCTTTCACAAAATAAGTCGAGGTACTTGAAGGTGATAGAGTCAAAACACTATCACTAACGGTCATATTCAATGTATCATTAAATAAATTAGTTGATGACCAAATAAACTCAGAACATGTACCGAATGAATTTGCTGTTAAATCAATCGTTGCAGGCGAAAAACAAAGAGAAGTGTCGTTACTGACAGAGAGTAAAGGCGTATTTACAACAACTTTTTGATAAACAGTGTCTGTACAGACTCCGTTTGAAATAAGCAGTTGATAATTGATTGTTGTAAAAGGACTTGCAAAAGGATTGGACGCTGAAGCATTGCTTAACCCTGAAGAAGGAGACCATTGATAAGTTATAGAGGGGTCAACATTAGGCAACAGACCTATTTGAACGGATTCACCGGGACAAATATTGACGTCGGATAATGACGTTGTCGAGTTATCTAAAACCTGTACTTCTCTAGTTATAGTATCTGCTAAATTACAAGAAGCGATATCCGTAAGTATAAGTTGTATGGTGTAAGTACCTTGTTGTGTAAAAGTATGAGAAGGACTTTCTAAAGATGATGTTGTTCCATCGCCAAAATCCCAATGAAAAGAAGTGTTAGGCAATGACAAACTTGTATTTTGAAAAGTATAAGAATAAGGAGCACATCCGATTGGAGGTGCAATAAAATCCGCAACAACAGAAGGAATATCAAAATCCATTTTAAAAACAGCCAAATTACAACTATTATTATTGGTTGTAGAAACTACATTTGACGGAAATGTTGGTAAATTAGAGTCTCCACCACATCCAGCACATATTGCTTGATAAATACGTCCTTTTCTATCGAACCGACTCGTTCCCCCATCAACGTGCTCAGGAGCAGAAGGACTACCAAAATAAGAGCCGTAAACAAGAGCTGAGGCATCGACTTGCATAACCATAAGATAAAAATCGCTACCATCGGTTGTACTTTGAAAAGCATCTGAAGAAATAGGCATATTGGTTGTATATCCCGTATTGTTGTATAAAGAACCCAAATGATTAACTACGCCACCCCAACCCGAAAGATATATTTTATCACAAACATCTACTAGAAAAGCAGTTGGTGAAATATTGATTCCATTTCCCGAACCAAAAACAGTTGAATATATTCGTGTTGAAAGCTGAGGATTAAATTTACTAATAAATTGCCCACTCCCGGGAATATTCCAAGAAGCATTTTGTATAAAGCTATTTCCTAAGTGTTCAGTTTGTCCAAAAACATATACATCATTTGCTTTATCAACTTCCACAAAATAACTTTGGTCATAAGCCGACGAACCGTAGTACGTAGAATTAAGTATAGTTTGTCCATTTTTGCTTATTTTGGTAATAAACCCATCGCTTCTTCCACCCTGAAAACTAGTTTGATATGCTCCTGAAGTAGTTGGAAAAGATAATGAATTAGTTCCCCCCGTTACAATTAAATCATCATTATTATCTAAAGCAAGTGAATATCCAGCATCATGTTCTTCCCCACCTAAGAAACTACTCCAAATCACATTTTGAAGAGCGTTATCTAATTTTGTTATGCAAGCGTCTAAGGCTCCTCCTCCATAAGTAGATTGAAATGCATTAGAGGTTGTTGGATAATCCGGACTTCTTGTACAAGTTACAATATAAATATTGTTATTTTTATCAATATCAATTTCTCCTCTTATCTCATCTGCATAATTGTAGCGAAGAAGGTTTAAAAATCGATTTGTTGAAGTTGAATTTAATCCATCATTTTGACTCCCTCCCAAGTAAGTAGAGCCCAATAAATTAGCTCCATTTGCACTCAAATGAGAAATTACAATATCAGAACCATTGGTGTAGTTTACTCCTAATCCATTTTGTAAATTATTAGGAGTTCCTCCGTTAAAAGTAGCGTCATAACAACCTGCAGTTGTCGGATAATTAGGAGAACTGGTTGTTCCAAGAATAAATAATTCATCTAAACTGTTTACAATAAGGCTATGAGGTAATTCATCGCTATTACCACCGATAAAAGTAGAGTAAATTAAAAACGTTCCTGTTGTATCAAATTTAGAAATAGCTATATCCACAATTCCTCCGTTAAAAGAAGTACTGTATGCTCCTAGAGTAGTCGGATATTGATTTCCGAAAGTAGAACTTCCGGAATACAAAAAACCTTTAGAATCAAAAGTTGCGGCATAGCCGAAATTATCGGAAAAAGAACCCGAAAAAGTAGAAAATTTAAGAGTAGGATCAATGATTAAATCATAATTTTCGTTATACCCGTCGGGAAAATCAAATGACAAATATTCATTTTTAAGCTTGTATTTACATTGAACCCGAACAACTTTTTCATTAATAATTTGATAAGCAAAAGGTTTATCTTCCACTACGTGATTGACGGTTGTATAAATATGTAACCTTTCCTCTCTAATTTCAACTTTATCAGCTCCTTTATAGCTCAATCGAATATCTTGTGGCGAACCTCCTTTCTTAACAATGAAATCATATTTCAAATCAAATAATTTCGTATAAATTCTAGCGTCAATATTTGTATAAACCTCTCGATAATTAATAGAATGATAAGCCGAAACATTTCCCGCCCATTTACCCGGATTATCTCCAATAAAATAATTATAATATTCCGGTGCCTTATCCTCTCCGTAAACAACGACATTCGGATTGCAATCTTCAAACGTAACTTTATAGGCGTGCCATTCTAAAGAGTCAAAAGAAATTTGTTTTTGTTTATCATAATGAGCTGACACATACTCATTCATCTTTTTTACATTTACCATATCAAAAAGAAAACCATCCTTTTCAATATAGAAGTACCCACTTTGCACATCGGCTTTGAAGAGAACATTGGGATGCCATTGCTTTTTATTTTGAATAAAAGTATACCCTCCCTTGTGCTCCTGTGCTACAACGGTTGTAAAAAACAAAAAGCTTATAAAAAATAATCTAAACATATTGCAAGTTACAAAATTTTTATTGACCCTTTTATAATACCATTTGAATATTGAAAAGAGACAAAAAAAAGTGAATTTTAGTTTTCTTAGACGATGAATAAAATCTTTGCTTATGCTCATTTCAATGTTTAAATGGTATAACTCTTTAACTGAAAGTTCATTGTCCTACTTTCCTAAACCAAAAATAATAAGTGAGTACCAATGTCAATATCAACGGACGAAAAGCTTCATGAAATTCTTGTGGAATAGCTATCCAAAATAAGATAATAGCAAAACTATAAAAAGCCATTACAAGATAAAACAAAGATAGTTTTTCTTGTATTTTCTTTGAAAATAAACCTATGAAAGCAACAATATGAATTGGATTTGCCCACAGTAAATTATAGTTCATTTTAGTTGCTTGATGATCGGTAAAAAACCAAAGAAAAACAATTATAACTCCTAAGATAGCGTAAGACAAGAATACTATCCCGTCAAAAACAGGTAATAAATAAGGTATATTGATAATATGAATCAATAAAGAAATAATTAATATAGCCCATGCTATTTCTATTGGCTTTACTCCTTCATAAATTTGTTCCTTTCTGTTTTTTCCTTTGAGAAGCAGGTGAGTTTTCATTACCAATGGTACAAAAGAATGATTTACTTTTACAGAATCCCCGGCTAGAGCTTTTTCTAAATATTCAGGTAAGAACTGCATCTCTTCACTTGTTGTTTTCTTATCAATCTTTGCTCCCAAAGCAAGGTCAATACCAAAATCTGACCAAGGTTGTGAATGGTGTACTTGTTGATCGATAAGTTGTCGATAAGTATATTTTCCTTCTTCGGGTAGTTTGTTTTCTTTCAGCGAAGCCCCAAGACTTTTGCGTATTATCTTCCCAATACGAGTTGAACAATTATCAAAAAAGAAATCGTATTTATAATACCTGTTTTCAGGAAGATAGTTCCATTGTACTTCTTCCCAAAGAGCTTTTTTTTGTTCCGGTGTTAGGTTCAATATTTGCTCACGAACCGTTCTATGCTCCCATTGATATGTCCACATAAAATTTTCATACGTTTCCTCCGCCATATAGTAGCGCAGTTTCCCTTTAGCAAATTTAATTTCAAACTCCAATTCATTTTCACCAAACTCAAACATTCCCCAGTTATAGACAACATCTGTATGTGTTACAGGATCATTAAAACGCAAAGCACTATGCCCAAAAAGGGAATAGATTTCATCCCCTTCATCACACGTGATGACACTAACGTGCACTTGAGGTGATATTTCTTGTGTTATTCCATGTAGAGAGATTACTATGTTCAACA
>JALTUD010000545.1 GCA_027047735.1 Flavobacteriales bacterium
ACCGAATACGGATTACCCAAATCAAAAAGTAAGAAAAAAAGTGCGGGAGTTGTTAATATTCCAAATGCAAACTATTTGTGGATTAGTCTTTTTGCCACTTCTTTAAACGAAACCGGAAAAGCTGCCCTTGTAATGGCAAATTCTGCCAGCGATGCAGGACATTCGGAATACGATATTCGCCAAACCCTGATTAAAAAAGGCTTGATTTCAGGAATGCTCACTTTGCCAAGCAACATGTTCAGCACGGTTACACTTCCCGCAACACTTTGGTTTTTTGATAAAAGCAATCAGATTTCTGACTTTGAAACGCAAAAAGACAAAATACAAATTCTTTTTGTGGATTCCCGTAACGTGTTTCATCAGGTTGACAGGGCGCACCGCGAATTTACCGACGAACAAATTCAAAACCTTGCAGCCATCAATCAGCTGCGAAAAGGCAACCGAAAGTTTTTTATTGAATTGGTACACAGCCATTATACCAATGCTTTCGAACGCCTGCCAATTCTAAAAGACATTTTGCAAAATTCTGCAAAAACATTGCAAGCACAATTTGAAGCTTTTGAAAAATGGATTGCCACAACAAAACCCGACAAAGAACAAAAAGAGCTGTTGGACAAAGAACAATTTTATGAAAAGCTAAAAACATTTGTGGTTGCCGATATCCAAAAATTAATTGTAGATATTAAAAAAGCTTTGGAAGATTTTTTAACCTATAACAAAAACTTAAATACAGAAAAGCCGGACGAGACAAACGCATCACAACATACGCTGTTGCATGACAACGAAACGCTTTTAGCCGATTATCTTTTGGTAAAAAAAGCATTGGAGAAAAGTTTTAGGAAATACGAAAGCCTTTTTAAACTGGCAGAAAGTCATTTAAAAACCAAAAATGATAAAGTTTGGAAAACGCTTGAAAAACCCAAAGAAATTCGTTTGCTGCTCGACAAATTAAACGAATACAGCAACCTTGTAAAAAACAACAATTACGAATACGAAGAAAAAAGTCCTGTTTATTTCCTAAAAATGGCAGAATGGCTACAACAGCGTTTCCCATTGGCGAAATACGAAGATGTAACCGGACTATGCAAGCTGTCAGGAATTGAAGAAATTGAAGAACAGGATTATTCTTTAAATCCCGGGCGTTATGTGGGTGTGGTGATTGAAGAGGACGGCATGACTGAAGAAGAGTTTAAAATTGAAATCAAAAAGCTGAATACCGAACTTTCCTCGCTCAATTCAAAAGCTACCGAATTAGAACTCACCATTAACCAAAACCTTTTAAACCTTTTTGGAAATGAGTGAGTGGAAGGAAAAACGATTTGGAGATTTAGTTTCCTTTCCGCCAAAGGTCAAACTAATTAAGGGAAAAGAATATCCTTTCATTCTAATGGAGGAAATTGAACCAAAAACCAAATTCGTTAATACAAATATTTCAAAACCTTATGATGGTAGTGGTTCAAGATTTGAAAATGGTGATACATTATTTGCAAGAATTACTCCGAGTTTGGAAAATGGGAAAATTGCTCAAGCTAGAGGATTAAATAATCCGGGATTTGGTTCAACTGAATTGTATGTATTCAGAGCGAAAAAAAATATTTCAGATAAAGATTTTATCTATTATTTATGTCGTGCTGACTATTTTATTCAAAATGCTGTAAATAGTTATGTTGGCGCATCAGGACGGCAAAGGGCTGATGCGAAATTCATAGCAAATACAATTTTAAAAGTACCAGATTTTAAAGAACAGCAACAAATTGCCTCCATCCTCTCCGCCTACGACGAACTCATTGAAAACAATAACCGTCGCATTGCCATCTTAGAGCAAATGGCAGAGCAAATCTATAAAGAGTGGTTTGTGCGTATGCGTTTCCCTGGTTATGAAAATACCGAATTTGAAAAGGGTGTGCCTAAAAAATGGGATACTAAATCACTATTTGATGTGATTTATGTTGATTACGGATTCCCATTTAAATCTGAATTATTTAATGAAGATGGAGTAGGTAAAACTGTGATTAGAATTAGAGACCTTCAGAATGGTGTCTCTAAAACGTTCACTCCAGAAATTGCAGACAAAAGATTTAATATTAATGATGGAGATATTTTAGTTGGTATGGATGGTGATTTTCATTTTTGTAAATGGGCTTCCGGGGAAGCATGGTTAAATCAGCGGAACTTAAGACTTAGAGCAAAAAAAGAAAACCTTGGGCAATATTTTATCTATCATTCATTAAAACCTCAAATTCAATATTTAAATGAAATAATTGTAGGAACAACTGTTGCACATCTTAGTGACAAAGACCTTCGAAAATTAAAATTGGTTTTACCAAAAGATGATATACAAAATAAATTCAATGAATTAGTTGAGCCAATTTACAAGCAAGAAATTTTGCTGAAACAAAAAATCCACAAGCTTAAACAAACTCGTGATTTATTATTGCCTCGATTAATCAGTGGAAAATTTAAAGTATCTTCCTTCGCTAAAGCTCCGGTGGATAAAAAAGAGGCAGAAAAAGAAATTAAAACGGTGTAAACTATGGCAAATTTTATAAGCGAAGACGACATAGAAAAAAGAGCCATCAAATTATTGTTGGAGCAACTCGTTTACGATGAGCATTTAAACTGCTTTACCGCCGATAAAAAAAATTTAAACGATGGCAGCAATCGGTCGAGCAAAGAAGAAGTTGTCTTTACCGACCGCGTTCGGAAAGCTTTGACTAAACTAAATAATGCTCCTGCCGAGGCTATTGAACAGGCAATTCGTGAATTAGTAAAGGGTCGTTCGGCCATGAGCACCATGTTGGCAAATAAACAAGTGTACGAGCTTATAAAAGAAGGATTTACCGCCAAAATTTTAAACAAGGAAGGCAGAGAGGAACCAAAGAAAATTAAGTTCATCGATTTTAATAATCCAACAGCCAACGAGTTTTTAGTGGTTTCGCAACTTTGGATTCAAGGGATGCCAAAATTCCGCAGACCCGATTTAATCCTTTACATCAATGGAATTCCGCTCGTTTTCATTGAACTGAAAAATTCAAATGTAGAAGTCAAAAACGCATACGACCATAATTTACAAACCTACTACAAAGAAATACCACAACTGTTTGTGTACAATGCGGTAAACATTCTCAGCAATGCAGTTGAAACCAAGTTAGGCGCATTCAAGGCAGAATACGAACATTACTTTAACTGGCTAAGGGTTGAAGATGAAAAACAGGATGTGGACAGAAAACGGGTGAAGGAATTTCAGGTAAGTTTGGAATTTGCTTTGCGTGGCTTGTGTTCTAAAGAGCATCTAATTGATTATTTTGAAAACTTCATCCTTTACCACACAAAAGGCGCTTATAAAATCATTGCTAAAAACCATCAGTTTATTGGTGTAAATAAAGCAGTTGAAAGTTTTAATAACAGGGAAGGGAAAGACGGAAAACTGGGTGTGTTTTGGCACACACAAGGCAGCGGCAAAAGCTTTTCGATGGTCATGTTTTGTCAAAAAATACAACGGAAAGCCGGTGGCGATTTTACTTTCTTCATTGTAACTGACCGTGATAATTTGGACGGACAGATTTACCGAAATTTCCTAAACATGGGTGTGGTAAAAGAAAAGGAAGATGTACGGCCAAAAAGTGGTGAACAACTTCGTGAATATTTATCGGAAAACAAGCGGTTTGTATTTTCACTCATTCAAAAATTCAGGTATCCAAAAGGAAAAGAATTTCCGTTACTTTCCGACCGCAAAAATATTATTGTTTTGGTTGACGAAGCGCACCGGACACAATACAAAGATCTTGCAGAAAACATGCGTTTGGGGATTCCCAATGCGCAATACATTGCTTTTACAGGCACACCACTTTTAGGAAGCAAACGGCTTACCAATAAATATTTCGGTGATTACATCAGTGAATACAATTTCAAAAATGCTTACGAAGATGGTTCAACCGTTCCTCTGTTCTATGATAAGCGAGTTCCTGAAGTTCAGTTAATCAGAGATGATGATGATTTAAATGCAGATTTGGCAGAAGTAGTTGAAGAAGAAGATTTGTCGGATGCCCAACAAGCTCGTTTAGAGAGAGAATTCGCCAGTGAATTGTCGGTGATTCGCAACCCTGACCGCTTAATAACTATTGCTCAGGACATTGTAAAACATTTTCCAAACCGGGGTTACAAAGGTCGTGGTATGGTAATCGCCATTGACAAATTCACTACGGTAAAAATGTTCGATTTAGTTCAACAATATTGGCGTGAAGAAATAGTATCACTTCGCAAAAAAGAAAGAACAGTAAAAACTGAAGAAGAAAAACAACGGATAAAAGACACCATCAAATACATGAATTGGGTGGACATGGCTGTGGTTATTAGTTTTGATGGCAGCGAAGAAGAAAAGAAAGCTTTTGAAGACCGAGGCTTGGACATAACGCCACACATTCGGAAAATGCAGAAATTGGATGAAAACGGGCACGATTTGGAATATCGTTTTCAGGAAATTCCAGACGACCCATTTCAATTGGTATTTGTATGTGCCATGTGGTTAACAGGTTTCGA
>JALTUD010000546.1 GCA_027047735.1 Flavobacteriales bacterium
CAACTGTCAAACATATTGTTTATTTTTTCTTATTGTAACTTTCTTATTAGGTGTGTGTAAAGTTAATCTAAAAAACTTCACTTGCGATTGTTTTTACCGCTTCACTTTTTCCCATCGTGTAAAAGTGCAATACCGGAACGTTATTTTTTACCAAATCTTTTGCTTGTTGAATCCCCCATTCTATTCCAACTTTGTAAATGTCATCGTCTGTTTTGCATTTGTCTAATTCATTAGATAGTGCTTCAGGTAAATCAATGTTGAAAAATTTAGGTAAAAATGTAGTGTGTCGTTTTTTGGTGATGGGTTTTAAGCCCGGTATTATGGGTACGTTGATACCTATGTTTCGGCAACGTTCTACAAAATCGTAATATTTTTGATTGTCGAAGAACATTTGTGTTACGATAAATTCGGCTCCGGCATCTACTTTTTCTTTAAGGTGTTTTAAATCCGATTGCAGGTTCATCGCTTCAAAATGTTTTTCAGGGTAGCCTGCCGCACCGATGCAAAAATCGGTTGGGGCATTGTTTATTCCGTCTAAATATTTACCGTGATTCAAATCTTTTATTTGCTCTATTAATTCTACGGCGTAACGGTGTCCTCCTTTTTCAGGATTGAAAGAGGGTTCTGTTTTTATGGGGTCGCCTCGTAGTGCAAGTACATTATCTACGCCTAAAAAGTTTAGGTCGATAAGTGCGTTTTCGGTTTCTTCTACGTTAAAACCTCCGCAAATAAGGTGTGGTACTGCATCTACTTTGTATTTGTGCATAATGGCAGCGCAAATACCTACCGTACCCGGTCGTTTTCTTATTGAAATTTTTTTGAGCAGTCCTCCGCCCATATCTTTGTAAACGTATTCTTCTCTGTGATAGGTAACGTTTATAAAAGGGGGATTAAATTCCATTAGCGGATCAATTCCTTCGTATAGGGATTCGATTCCTTTTCCTTTGAGTGGTGGAATGATTTCAAATGAGAATAAGGTTTTATCTGAGTTTTCTATATGTTGGGTTATTTTCATTGATGATTTTGTATGCTGAAATACTGAATTTTGTATTGATTTTGTAAAAGTGAACAAATATAACGCTGTTATTTAACTCTTGCAAAGGGTCTTTGTTATATTTGTTTATTATTTTGAGTTTAGACCATAGGGTAATAAAATTCCGTTT
>JALTUD010000547.1 GCA_027047735.1 Flavobacteriales bacterium
GTATAATTAGTATAAGAAAAAGAAAAACTCGAACAACATAAAAATTGTCATTTTGATTTCACTTTAAATCCGAATTATTCATGGGGTTTCGTTATAAAAAGCAAAAACAACATTAAATTTGGGGAGCACAGAAGTTTTTTAATGAAAGAATTGTCGCTCGATTTTGAATGAAACAAATTACGAGTATTACCAATAATAACTCGGAATCTGGCTTTGTAATAGAACTTCACTTACGGATTTAAGGTGAAAATAAACCCATTTACCAAACAACCCTTAACCACTATTTTCGTCTATTAACTACAACAGCAAAATAAAAAGCATCATAATTTTGCTATTATTATTATTATTGCTTTGTATTTTAATCTACTATTTTATGAAAAAAACACTCATCACACTCAGTCTATTTACCTCGTTGGGAGCAATAGCTCAAAATGGAGGTATTGCCATCAACAACACAGGGCAAAACCCTAATGCCAACTCCATGTTAGACATACAGTCCGACAACAAAGGGGTATTAATACCTCGTTTAACTACCGTTGCTAGAAACACCTTAGGAACAGCACTAGCTCTTCCCGACAACGGCATGATGGTTTATGACAAGAATATGAACCTGTTTTTCTACTGGGACGGAACCCAATGGGTACAAGTTGGTAGCGGCTCCGGAGATAACTGGGGAACACAAGTCGTACAAACTTCCGGGACAAATATTTCCGGGGATGGAACTACCGGTAACCCATTGACCGTTACAGATGGTGATTCTGACCCAACTAACGAAATCGAACTACCCACAGGCGGGACAAACGGACAAGTACTTTCTACTGACGGAAGTGGAACTTATACGTGGGTAAACGATAACGCAGGAACGGATAATCAAAATATTCAAAACCTTGCATTTGATGCTTCTACAAATATTTTAACTGTAGGTATTCAAAACGGAAATTCCCAAACCGTAGATTTGACGGGATTACTAAACGATGCTGACAGCGACCCGACCAATGAAATACAAGATTTGAGTTTAAATACAACAACTAATATCTTAACCATTACCAATAACGGAACTCCAACCAATATTGATTTAACGCCTTATTTAGATAATACTGATAATCAAGATTTATCATTAACAGGAAATACACTTTCCTTAACCAACGACGCCACTCCGGTAGATTTAAGTGGTTATCTGGATAATACTGATAGTCAAAATCTAACTAATACTACAGCCGGAAGTAATGTAACGGTAAATATAAGTGGTGGTACAGGAACAACTTTCTCTATAAACGATGCAGATAGCGACCCGACCAACGAAATTGAACTACCCACAGGCGGAACAAATGGACAAGTGCTATCAACAAACGGAAGCGGAACTTATACGTGGGTAACGGATAATACAGGAACAGATAATCAAGATTTGTCACTAACAGGAAATACACTTTCCTTAACCAACGACGGTACACCGGTAGATTTAAGCAGTTATTTAGACAATACCGACAACCAAAACATTAGTGGTTCAGGATTATCTGGAACTGTTCTAACTATTGGCATACAAAACGGAACAAACGAAACCGTTGATTTAGCTTCCCTTACCGATGCCGATTGGTACAAAGTAGGAACTACTTCTGCTCCAAGTAGTATTAATGATAACATTTTTACACAGGGTAGAGTTGGGATTGGAACAAGCACTCCTAAATCAAATATTGATATTGTGGGAACTAGACAAACTACTATTTATCCAAGTAATTCTATTTTCAAAATGGGAGGAGCTGATGTATTTCTCTACGGGGGAGCCCATAGTGGAGGTCTAGGCATTAATTATCCCATTATGCTACAAGCAATGAGAGATTCAGATTCTCTTCAGTTTCCTATATCATTGAATCCTAATGGAGGTAATATAGGTATAGGTACGTTATCTCCTACTGAAAAACTAGAAATACAAGGCTCCATAAAAATAGTAGACGGAACGCAAGCTGTAGGAAAGGTCTTAACCTCCGATGCTACGGGAAAAGGAAGTTGGCAAAACGCTGTTCCTGCCGGTATGGTTAATGCTTTTGCAGGTGCTACTGCTCCGGCAGGCTATCTTATTTGCGACGGTTCTGCCGTAAGCAGAACAACCTATGCAGACCTCTTTGCCGTTATCGGTACCACCTACGGTGCAGGTGATGGTTCTACTACCTTTAACCTCCCCGACCTGAGAGGAGAGTTTATCCGTGGTTTTGATGCCGGTAGAGGTGTGGATAATGGGAGAACATTGGGAAGTTGGCAAGTAGCTACAGCTTTTATGGGAGATGGAGATGGTTATAATATGCCTATACCTAACCTTAATAATTCAACTCATAAAAATATTCTTGGATTTGAATTGGATAAACTTCCGCAAAATACAGTACCTGTAACCTCTCTATACACTAGTAATTTAACATCAACATGTACATACACAGGGCTTCATGCTAATGGCACAGCCTCGACTTGTACCGATTTTGCGAGAACCCGCCCAAGAAACATAGCCATGAACTACTGTATAAAATACTAAATATTTAGTATTCTCAGCAAACAAAACGACAATGAAGTTTTACTATTCATTGTCGTTTTGTTCGTTACAGACGAAGATTCTTGACCAATTCCCTATATTTGTACCTATGAAGAAAATACTCATTACCGGCTCAAACGGATTATTAGGACAAAATATCGTTCATCAACTTGCCTCACGCAAGGACGTTGATTTTTTAGCCACTTCCAAAGGAGAGAACAGAATTTCATCGTTAGCTAAGGACAAATATCAGTCTTTAGACATAACAGATAAAAACGCAGTAGAAAATATATTCAATCAATATCGCCCTGATGTCGTTATCAACACGGCGGCAATGACCAACGTAGATGCTTGCGAAGACCACAAAGAACAATGTTGGGATATGAACGTCAATGCCGTACAATATCTGGTTGATGCCGCTAAAAAACACAAAACACACCTCATCCACCTTTCTACCGACTTTGTTTTTGACGGCAAAAACGGGCCTTACAAAGAAAACGACACACCGAACCCATTAAGTTACTACGGCAAATCAAAATATGAAGCCGAACAAATCCTGCAAAAAAGCGGTTTACAAAACTGGGCAATTGCACGCACCATTATTGTCTATGGAGCAGTAGAAAAAATGAGCCGCTCAAACGTTGTATTGTGGGCAAAAAACGCACTTGAAAAAGGCGACCCAATTAACGTGGTGGACGACCAATTCCGCTCACCTACTCACGCCTCTGACCTTGCCAAAGGTTGCATATCCATAGCCGACAAAAAAGCCACCGGTATCTATCATATCTCCGGCAAAGAGCAAATGAGCATCTTAGAGTTGGTACATCGAGTTGCCGACTTTTATCACTTAGACAAAAGCATCATCACCCCTATAAAATCAGCCACCCTAAACCAAAAAGCACATCGTCCGCCCGTTACCGGATTCATACTGGACAAGGCAAAAAAAGAATTGAACTACACGCCCATGACTTTCGAAGAAGGACTAAGCAAAACCACACAAGAACTAAACGCTTTAAAATAATCAATTATTAAATTTCTCATTACTTTTTTGGGCGTTCCCCTTTTCTGCTAAAGATACATATCGCTCACGCTCAACGTATCTTTAGCAGAAAAGGGTCGGGCTATCACTACTCACTCTTTTTGCCCTCAAAAGGAGGAGGGCAAAAAGGAGTTCAAACACGCCGTTCTATCCCTAACGTGGAATGAAATAAGTGCAAGAAAGTGGAATTTGTAGTTCTCAGACGATGAATATTTTCTTTGCATAGCCCCAGCTATGGAAATAAAATATGAAGAAGTATGAGGGCGACAAAACCGCTTTATGTGCTTACTTTCATTTCACGTTAGGGATACAATCCCTAACGCGAGACTAATCTTTTTTCAGACCTAGTAGGTTTTCAAAACCTACTAGGTCTCAGTAAAAAGAGCGGTAAGAAAATGAGTTTTAGTTTCTTTAGACGATGAAAAAAATATTTGCATAGCACCCGCTATGGAAATATTTTTTGAAGAGGTTATTTACAGTTTGGGTATAAAAGTGAAATGAAAAGAACTAATTTTAACTTATGAACAAGCTGTAATTAACCTCTACTAAGTATAAGGGATCAAAAAACTCTTTATATCGTTTATTTTGCTCGTGTTAGGGGTAAGTCCCTAACGTACATATTAAGTGATTTTAATTAAATAGATTAATTATTAAGGAGTTTTATCATAAAAATGAGAAAAAAATTGTGAATCTCTTTTATATATCTTATTTTAGACTTAAGTTTATCTTCTTAATTCTTAACTTATGAAAAAAACACTCATCGCCCTAAGTTTATTTACCTCATTAGGAGCAATAGCTCAAAACGGAGGAATAGCCATAAATAATACTGGAGCTAATCCTAGTGCTAATGCCATGTTGGATGTTCAATCCGATGACAAAGGAATATTAATTCCTCGTTTAACCACGGTAGCCAGAAATACACTCGGTACAGCTTTAGCTGTAGCCGATAACGGTATGATGGTTTACGAT
>JALTUD010000548.1 GCA_027047735.1 Flavobacteriales bacterium
ACATAAGGAAATTAAAAAAAACCTGAAAGAAGTCAATTATCTATTGGAATTAATTGACAAACATAATATTGAAGGAGATTCTACTTCGCAAGAAAAAGAAGAAAACAGAAATTCTTGGTTACAGAAAATAAAAAGTACACTCGAAAAACTACATCTGACAGACAATGATAAGTTAACAAGAGAAGATATCGAACTCTTGCAAAAAGAAAAAGCTAAATTGCAAAAAGAAAAAGCTTTGCTGGAAAAAGAACACACACACGTACATCAACTGATAGCGAAAGCTAAAATTCATTTATGGGAATTAGAAGACGAAGTCGTTAAAGATATAACCAAAGGTTATGACTTAGTGCAAACGGGCGAAAAACTTTTAGAAAAATTCGGAAAAATTGCTTTTAAAGAAACTTCTTATGAATATGGACGAAAAGAGATTATTGATTATTTAGAAGAAGTTTTTTGTATCAACCGTGTTGAAGCTAATAAACTATTTGAATTATTAGAAAAAAATAAAGTGGTTGAATTTGACCCAAATTTATCCACTATAACAGAGTTTCCTGACTATTCGGATATAGGTGTTGCCTCTGAATTCGGGTATCTTCCGGTATTTGGAACTTGGTATATTAAAGAATAATGAAATTCGGAAAAATAGAGGACTTGGAGGGAATCGATTTTGAGTTCCCTCCTCTTCCTTCTTTAACTAAAGAAGTATTAAAGACATTACCTAAACCTAAAAAGGTAGAATTTTACTTTGGTGCTCCCGTATGGTCAGACAAAAATTATAAAGGTTCGTTGTATCCAACCAAAACACCTCAAAAAGATTTTTTAAAAGCTTATTCTCAACAATTTAACAGTATTGAATTTAACGGTACACGCTATGGTGTCCCCAAACAAAATTCACTGGATAAATGGAAGTCAGAAACACCGGACGACTTTAAATTTTCCATGAAGTTTCCACAGGTGATTACACACAGGAAAAATATAACCGACAAAGATGCAAAAGAACGTCTTGAACAATTTTTATTTGCTTTGGATTATATGGGAAATAAAACGGGTATTTCTTTTGCCGTAATGGCAAACTATTTTCGTCCTGATAAATTCTCTACTTTAGTAGAATTTGTAGAAAGTCTGCCCAAAGACATGAATTTTGCTATTGAATTAAGAGCCCCGGAATGGTTTGAAACTTCCTCTATCATCGATGAATGGCATCAACTTTTTATAGAGAATAACATTGTTCCGGTACTAACGGACACACCCGGCAGAAGAGATGTACTGCACTTTAGAATCAGTAATGAGCATTTGTTTGTCCGCTTTGTAGGTGGTATTGGCTCCCCTATTGATGACTTTAGAATAGAACAATGGGCGAAAAGAATTATTGAATTAACCAATCTAAATATATCTAAGGTTTGGTTTTACGCTCATGTTTCTAGTGGAAATCGTCAAGAAATTGTTCCTTTTTTTAATCAACTTATTGGTAAACTCAATAGTTTATCCGATTTTAATATCGCTATGCTAAAAGATTATTCTACTTTTGACAACTAAAATTTAAACTAATGATAGAAATAGGAAATAAACTCATCTCATTAGATGTTTTTGAAAAGAGGTTTGTTTGTGATTTGTCTGCATGTAAAGGAGCGTGCTGTGTGGAAGGAGATAACGGAGCTCCTCTTGAAGAAGAAGAAATTGACCTCATAGAAGAATCGTTGGAAGCTGTAAAACCTTATATGCGAAAAGAAGGAATAGAAGCGGTAGAAAAAACAGGAGTTTTCTATATGGATCAGGACAATGAACCGGTTACAACATTGGTTAACAACGCTGAGTGTGCCTTTGTCTTTTTCGACAAAAACGGAATTACAAAATGTGCCATAGAACAAGCATACAACGAAGATAAAATTGACTTTAAAAAACCTATTTCTTGTCATCTCTACCCTATTCGTGTTGCTAAACTTCGTACATATGTGGCACTTAACTACAACTATTGGAATATTTGTAAAGACGCTTGTAAATTGGGAACAGAATTAGACGTGAAAGTCTATAAATTCCTAAAAGAACCTATCATTAGAAAATGGGGGGAAGATTTTTACACAGAATTGGAAAAAGTCGATGAAGAAATAGAAAAAAGCAAACGATAGAAATACGCACTGTTTTGTTTTATGATAGAAAAATTAGAACATATAGACCAACAAGTTCTACTTTGGATTAACGGTATGCACTCACCGCTATTCGACCAATTAATGTGGGCAGTCAGCGATGTAAAGTTCGGGATACCTTTTTATTTGTTTTGTATTTATTATCTGTACAAGCATTTTACTATTCAACAGGCACTGCTTTTTTTATTCGTTGGCATAATTGCGGTAGCACTTTCCGATTTATCGGCAAAATACCTTTTTAAAGAAGTTTTTCAACGTTATCGTCCTAGTCATCATTTGTTGCTACAAGAACAACTGCATTATGTAAACAATTACCACGGAGGCAAATATGGCTTTGTTTCTTCTCACGCCTCCAATATGTTTTCTTTAGCAACTTACTTTGGTTTGCTCTTTGAAAAAATCAATAAAAAATTGCTCTTCTTTTTTCTTACCTTTGCTTCAGTAATTGCTTACAGCAGAATTTATCTGGGCGTTCATTACCCTTCCGATGTATTAGGTGGCACTTTGCTCGGCTCTGTTATCGGATATTTTTGCTTTTACGCCGTAAAAAACAAAATTAAATGAACATTTGGTTGGCTATATTTATTGGTGGTGGTTTAGGTAGCTTATCCCGATTTGGAGTTACAAAATTGGTACTTTCACAGTGGGCAGGTAAATTTCCGATGGGTACGCTTGCTGCTAATATTTTAAGCTGTATTGTTATGGGATTGGTAATGGGTTTATTTGCCAATAAAATATCATCTCCCGAATTGCGTGCTTTAATCTTGGTTGGTTTTTGTGGCGGATTCAGTACTTTTTCTACGTTTAGTCTAGAGACCTTCCAACTTATAGAAACCGGTCATTATTACGTGGCTTTGGCTAATGTTTTAATCAGTATCTTTACTTGTGTTCTTGTATTGTGGTTACTTATTCGATAATGCGTTAGGGATTGGTATCCCTAACGCAAGTATAATGAGTACTATAAAGTGTTTTTATTTCCTTTATACTTCTTCATAAAATTTTTCCATAGCTCGGCTATGCAAAAATTTTCTTCATCGTCTAAAGAAACTAAAATTCACTTTCTATGCACTCATTCCACTTGCGTTAGGGATAGAACGGCGTGTTTGAACTCCTTTTGGTTTGTTGCATATATGCAAACCAAAAGAGTGAGTAGTGATAGCCCGACCCTAAAAGCAAAAAAGAGCGTTTCCTGAAAGGATATGCTCTTTTTTGTTTTTAGGGGAACGCCCAAATTATACTTATGCTTCGTTACCTAAAATCGTAGTTGCATCTAATGATATTGCAGCTTTTTCAATTCTCATTTTAGCTCCTTCTATGGCTATGGTTACGGTTGTCTCCTGTACTGCGGTTACTTTCCCGTGTACTCCGCCGATAGTAACGATATGGTCGCCTGTTTTAATTGAAGCTCTGTAGGCTTCTAATTCTTTCTTTTTTTTCTGCTGTGGTCGAATCATAAAGAAATAGAAAACGGCAAACATTGCCAACAGCATAATGATATTTATCATTCCCGAATTTGGTTGTGCTTGTAATAAAATTGTATTCATTGTTTTTGTTTTTGACTTGTTGTTATTCTGTACCTACTACGGTACCTTTTATGGTTAATTTCTTCGTGGACGGAACGGTATTGGCTACGATAGACACCGTTTTTAAATTCTCTCCCGTTGCTTTGGGGGTAAACTCTACGGGGATTTCACCTTCTTCTCCCGGTGCTAAAGGTTCTTTCGGCCAACCTTTTAAGACGGTACATCCGCAAGATGCTTTTACATCGTGCAAAATCAAGGCTGTTTCTCCCGTATTCTTAAATTTGAACGTGTGCTTTATGGTTGTTCCTATTGGTGCATTTTCAAATTCAAACACCTCGTTATCAAACTCCATTACCGGCGGATGCTCGGGCGAAATCATACTTGCATCGATTTCTTTGGACGTGTGCTTGTCGGTAGTTCTGCAACCGGCTAGCATTCCGGTTAGTATAAAAAATCCTATCAGTACTTTTTTCATCATTTTGTAGTTTGGGTTAAACCATTCCTCTTCCAACTTTTTTTATCTCTCCTTCTTTTTGTAAATCCGTAATCATTTTATCTAAAATTCCATTGATGAAGGTACTACTTTTCGGTGTACTGTAATATTTAGAAATATCAATGTACTCATTTAGGGTTACCTTTATCGGAATATATGGAAAATGTTTAGCTTCAGTTAGTGCTATACTCATTAGTAATCTATCCATAAGGGCGATTCTGTCTGCTTCCCAATTTTTAGTGTATTTTGCTATGGTTTCAAAATTATCATTCAAATTGTTCAGCGTTTTTCTAAGCAATGTTTTGACAAATTCTTCTTCATCGTCCTTAAACAGCGGTAAGATTTCCATATCTACATCTGCCGGT